>JAHBVB010000001.1:900000-1164459 GCA_019637805.1 Anaerolineales bacterium
TCGCTGGTCAGGCTGCGTAAGGCAGCACTGCCGCCGGCAAGATAGCCTAGATTGACATAGCTGCCGGTGGAAACCAGAGGTGTATTGCCCAGATGCTCTGCCAGCAGGCGTTCTGCCAGTGCTGCGCCGCTTTCCTGCGTAGAGAGCAGGACCAGCCGGGCCTGCTTATCCAGCAAGTGACCCAATACCGCTGAAACCGCCGGGGCCACTTCGCCGTATTGCGCCGGTTGCAGGTCAAAGGCCACCAGTACCGGCGCACCCGCCGGGAGCACATCAATGCTATTGAAAATATTGCGTACTTCAGGGGCCAGTGTAGAGTCTGGCCGGCCAGCGGACTGCGACCCAGTCACCAGAGGGATAAGCACCGCGGTTATAAGCAAAAGGCTGCCCAGCAGCCCCAACAGCCGGTTGCCTAAAGGACGCTCCACGGGGTTAGCGGTGCGCTGCTCTTCGCTTTGCAGCAGTTCCTGCAAGACGGCGGCGTGTTGCCGCTGGCTGCCGGTGACCTGCAGGCGGGTGGAGTACTCGACCGATTTGCCGATCTGGCCCACCAGGTGGCTGGTGGGCAGCACATCACTCAGCCCTGCCAACGGGCCTTCCTGCTGCGGCCCTTCGGGCAGCATGGCGGCTGAACGGGCATCCTCATGGGGAAAATCTTCGATCGGGCGTAGAGATTCCAGCCAGCCCCGCTCCGTTAGCAGGTCATCGGGGTCCTCGGAAAAAGCCGGTGTGCTGGGGAAAACTGCCTCATCGCTTTCATCAATGAAGGCGGGCGTCGCCGGCAGTTCAAGGTTGTCCTCTGCCAGCTCAGCCTCTTGGTTATCGTCATATAACTGCCGCGCTTCAGGTTCGGCCAATTCCAGGGCTTCATCCACTGGTTCAATCTCAAGCGGTTCTTCAGCTTCAAAAGGCAGCCAGGGTTCGGGAGGTTCTGCCAGTTCTTCGGCTAGGGGTTCCCCTTCACCCTCGCGTTCCAGGCGCAGCGGCAGCTGAGGCTGGGTGTCTTGCAGCGCGGGGGCCGGCGCTTCTTCTGACGGTCCCACGGTGGGTTCCTGCGACTCAGCTTTGGTTGCCCCCGGGCGGTAGCGCTGCCGGATCTCTTGCAGCCAGTCCGGCTCCTCAGCCGGGTCGGGCGCCGCGGCGGGCTCCGACTGGCCGGCTTGCTCTTCCTGCTGGCGGCGCAGGGCGCGCAGCCACTCCGGCAGGTTGTCTTCAGGGTCGTGGTGGCCGTGGCTCATGCGCGCTTAACCACCGTAGGGCCGGTCGGCGCCGATCAGCACCCGCAGGCCGGTGAGCATGCTGCCCAACGCCACGCCGATCAGCAGACCGCGCATGGCCCCGGTAGCCAGGAAGTTGTTGATGGTCGGCGCTACTCTTTGGGTCAAAAAGGGGATTTCTTGCCCAAAAAGTGGGCCGCTGCCCAATAGCAGAATAAATAGCGTGACCAAAAACGTATAGCCCAGCGGCGTATTGCGCCGTTGCACCAGGCGGGCGGCCGCCAATGTCAGACTGGCGGCCAAGCCGGCCATCAGGCTGGTTTCAATGGGCAGTTGAATGTGGCTAAATATCCACATGGGGATTTCCGCCCGGCTGCCCTCCCATAGGGTAATGCCGAAGGTGGCCAGCATGGCAGCAAGCAGCACCGTGCTGTAGAAGCGTTGGTCGCCCTCTCGAATTTTTTGCCAGTGCACCTGAAACAGGTTGGCCAAGCCGAGCAGCAGCGCCAAGGCCGCCAAAAGCACCGCCCAGTTCAGCACGCGGCTGTGCATTTCCTCCAGGCCTGGCATCAGCAGACTGACCAGGACAAAGCCGCCGCCCAGCACTGCCACGGCCGCGGCGATCGGCAGGCTAAACCGCCGGGTCACAGCAGGCTCTCCAGCAGGGGCAGCCCGGCGCTGATCAGAATGGCGATGATGATCACCCAGCGCAGCACATCTTGGGCTCGCAGGCTGGCCTGGTGGGCCGGCCCGGCTTGCGAGTAGGCGCCGGCCGCGTACAGCTCTTCGCCCAGCAGCGGCTCCTCCGCGCTGGCATAGAGCAGCGCCTGCCCGCTCAGGTCTGGGCTGCCGCCCAGCACGAAAGCGCCGCGCAGCTGGCTGGCGCTGCTGATCAGGCCGGCTTCCTGGCCGTGGTGGCCCACCAGCGCACTGGCGGACACGGAGCCGTCCAGGATCAATGCCAGGCTGCCGGCGGCGTAGGAGAACGGCGTCAGCCCGGTCACTCGGCCCAGGTGGGGATGGTACTGTTCCGGCAGTTTGAGCCGCCAGTAAGCGTGGCGCAGCGTATCCTGCGCCAGCAGCATCAGCGTGGCGTCACCGCCGGTGGCGATGGGCGGCTGATCGCTGTCTGCAGCGGTGTCCGCCATCTGGTTAAGCAGGGTCAGGCCGGCAAAGGCGGCCGCACTGTGCGGCCCCAACAGGCCGCCGTGACCCAGGCTGATCTGCAGTTGGGAGCCATCTTCCACGGAGAGCTGGATGGTGCGGCGCAGTTCTTTAAAGGCGGGGATGGAACGAAAGGCGCGTTTGGGGTTGTCTCTTCCCACAAAGGAGAGCAGCAACAACAAGAATAAAGCCAGAGCCACCAAATGCTCAGCCGAGAAAGTCATTCAGATTCGTCCTGCAGCCATTGAATAAAAGCGGCGGTCTGCTCGGGTTCTTCCAAAAGTTGCGCCAAGTCACCCAACGCCTGTTTGGAGAGCCAGGGGCTGGCCAGGGGTTGGGTGATGTAGAGCGCCTGCGCCGCCAACGGCGTCAGGGCACGCCCGGCCTGCAAACAGGCGGCCGCCAGCCGCCCCAGGCCAAACGCCTTGAGACGTTGGGCCCATGCTTTGGACTGGTTGGGTGAGGGGTTGGCCGGAGGATGCAGCAAAGACACATGCGAATTGTATATGGGCGCATAGTCAGGGTCAAGCTGAAGCGCCTTCGCATCCCTCCAGCGGGCCAATTTGCCGTCTTTTGGATTAACATAACGGAGTTCAATGGACGTTCCTTCGAGCGGAAACTGGGTCTTGTTCTCGCCGCCACGCCGCCGTGGTCTGTTGCTGCACGGCGCGGCGGCTTTGCTGGCCACCAGCATTTTAGTGGTCTGCCTGAGCGCGGCGCTGGACCAGCCGCCTGGGCTGGGTGTCATCCTGCTGGTGGTGGTGGCCTTACTTTGCGCGCTGCCGTTGCCCATTCTGTTCTATCGCCTCTATGGCTTGCTGCAGTCGGCCTATTGGTTGGGGCGTGACGGCCTGCGCCTCAGTTGGGGGCTGCGCCAACTGGATTTGCCCTATGCGCATATCGTCGACGTGGCCCGGGCGGAGGAGCTGGAGAGTTCTCTGACGCCGCCCGGCTGGCCGTGGTCTGGCGTGCTGATGGGCCAATATAGCGATGCCGAGCTGGGCACGGTGGAGTTTATGGCCGCTGATCCCCAAAAGCTGGTATTGCTGGGCACCAAGGATGGCGTGGTGGTTATCTCGCCTGAGGATCCCGCCGCCTTCGTGGCCACCTACAAGCGCCAGTCCGAACGCGGCAGCCTGCGCCCGCTGGCGGCGTATTCGGTGATGCCTTCTTTTGTGCTGGCAGAGGCTTGGGCGCAGCGCTTGCCGCGTGGTCTGCTGGTGTCCGGTGCAGTTGCTGCGGTGGTGGTGCTGATCTTGGTGGGTGCCCTGGCTCCCATGGTGGTGGGCGCCTCTTTGGGCTTCACACCAGACGGCCAGGCCTTACCAATGGTCAACCGCATGCAGCTTTTCCTGCTGCCCATGCTCAATTTGTTCTTTTACATCGGCAATCTGGTGCTGGGGTTGCTGTTTTACCGCGAAAAGCAGGGCAGTGTGCTGGCGCCCGTGTTGTGGGGCGCCAGCCTGGTCACCAGCCTGCTTTTCTTCGTGGCGGTGCTGTTTAGCCTGGTTACCCACGTGACGTAGGCAGTTATCCACAGGATGGCGACACTTATCCACAGGAGCAGTACGAATGTTGGACGTGCAATTCGGTTTTGACACCACCCAGATCCTGATTGGCAGCGGTTTGGCGGCAATCATTGCCCTGGCAGGCTGGCGATTGGGTGCGCTCAACCTCAGCGGGGCCGTGGCTGCCACGGCGCTGGGCGGGCTGACCTATGGATTGGGCGGGCTGCCGGCCGCCATGCTGCTTGTGGCCTTTTTTGCTTCATCCAGCGGCCTATCACGCGCTTTTAACCGCCATAAAAAGGCGGTGTCGGAGGACTTTTCCAAGACGGGTCAGCGAGATTGGGTGCAGGTACTGGCCAATGGCGGAGCGGCCTTGCTGGCGTTGCTGGCCGGGGCTATGGGCTGGCTGAGCCAGCCGGTTGCCTGGCTGGCCTTTGCCGCTGCCCTGGCCACAGCCAATGCCGACACCTGGGCCACCGAACTGGGCGTGCTCAGCCGCACCCCGCCGCGTCTGGTGACGACTGGTGCGCCGGCGCCCACCGGAGCCTCCGGGGCGGTCAGCGCGTTGGGCACCCTGGTAGGCCTGGCGGCGGGGCTGCTGATCGGCGTGTTGGCTGGCTGGCTGCTGGGCCGGGATTTGACGCTGGTGGTTTTGGTGGTGGGTTTCTCTGGCCTGCTGGGCAGCTTGATCGATTCCTATTTGGGCGCCACCGTGCAAGCGGGCTACTATTGCCCCAAATGCAAGAAAGAGACCGAACGCCACCCGCAACACACTTGCGGCGCCACGACGCAGCTGCGCCGGGGCTTGCCCTGGTTTTCCAATGACTGGGTCAACCTCCTCAGCACCTTTTGCGGAGCCTTCTTGGCGTCCGGCGCAGCCACGTTATGGCTGTGAGATAATCCCAGGCCGAGGCGAATTTGAGCGATACAATGCGCGTCCCCATGTCCAGTCCCAGTATTGGCCCGGCAGAGCAACAAGCTGTAGCCGAGGTGCTGGCGACGCCCGTGCTGAGCATGGGCGAGCAAACCACCGCCTTTGAAGAGGCGGTGCGCCATTTTTCAGGCGCCAAACACGCCATTTCGGTCAATTCCGGCACGGCCGGCCTGCACCTGTGCGTGCGCGCCGCCGGCATCGGCCCCGGCGACCTGGTGCTGACCACGCCGTTCTCCTTTGTCTCTTCCAGCAATGTCATGCTTTTTGAGCAAGCTGTGCCGGTGTTTGTGGATGTGGACCCGCTCACCGGCAACCTGGATCCTCAAGCTCTGGCGCAGGCCGCCGCCGACTTGACCGCTGGCGGCGCTGCGGCGCAGCGCTGGCTGCCGCGGCGCGGCGTGCGGGGCGGACAGCTCAAAGCCATTTTGGCCGTGGACATTTTTGGCCAGCCGGCGGACTTCACTTCCATTCGGCAGACCGCCGACCAATACGGCCTGCCGCTCATCGAGGATTCCTGCGAGGCGCTGGGCGCAGAGTACCGCGGCCAGTTGGCTGGGCGCCTGGGTGACATGGGCGTGTATGCCTTTTACCCCAACAAGCAAATCACCACTGGCGAAGGCGGCGTGATCATTACCGATGATGACCGGGCCGCTGATTTCATGCGGGCGCTGCGCAACCAGGGCCGCGCCCCCGGCGACACTTGGCTGCAGCACACCCATCTGGGCTACAACTACCGCATCACCGAACTGAGTGCCGCGCTGGGCCGCGTGCAAATGGGCCGCCTGGAAGAGCTGCTGCGCATGCGTGAGCAGGTGGCCGCCTGGTACCAGACGCGCCTGCAGCACCAACCGGGCGTCGAGCTGCAGTACGTCGCCCCGGACACGACCCGTATGAGTTGGTTTGTGTACGCTGTGCGTGTCGCCCCCGGTGTGGACCGTGACCAGCTGGTGCAGCATTTGCTGGCTGCCCGCATCCCCAGCCGCCCGTACTTTGCGCCGATCCACCTGCAGCCCTTCATGATCGAGCGTTTTGGCTATCAGGCCGGCGATTTCCCCATCACCGAAGACCTCGGCAACCGCGGCCTGGCCATTCCCTTCTCCGGCGTCATGACCGAAGAGGAAGTGGATATTGTTTGCCAGGAACTGGCCCGCGCCCTGGCCTGACCGGCGACCTCATCAAAAAAGGCGGCCTATTAGGCCGCCTTTTTATTTTGTGGGGATGCGCCGCTAGGGCAGTTTGCTGAAGTTGATCATGATCAGGTTCTCTTCGCAGCTGGCCGCTGTGCTGAAGCTGTGCGCGGCGGAGATGGGCTGGCCCTCGGCGTTCAGCAGGGTGGCCTGCAGGGTGTTTTCCGAAGCGATCGGCTGGCTGCCTAGCTGCACTTCGTAGTATTGCCCAAAGCCGTATTGGGTGGCAGCGCCGGTCAGGCCGATTTTGTCGATAGGCTCGCCGTTGAGGCTGCCGGTAATGTGCACTTGCAGACCAGCCACCGGGCCGTTGTCGAATACCTGGCCGGTGACAGCCATGAAGTTGCATCCCAGTTCTGGATAGAAGATGGTGGAGTTCATGCGGCTGGGATTGTCGCCCGCCTGCAGAACGTAGCTGATCACTGGCTGGGGAGTCGCCGTAGCCGTGGGTTCCGGGGTACTGGTGGGCTCATCCGGCGGCGTGGTCGGCTGTGCCGGGGGCTGGGTGGGCAGCGCAGTAGGCGCCACGACCACGGGAGGGAGCGGGTTCAGATCACTGAACGGGTTTAGGAAAATTGCCGCATAAAAGCCAATCAGGGCCAGTGCGCCCAGGGTTAGGAATAACGTGGCGCAGTTAAGCAGCGCGACGCCCAAGCGGAAGGGCGTCTTTTCGGGGGTCTCTTTGAAATCAAACTCGTCCATGTTTGCTCCGTTCCCCCAATTCTAGACTGAAGGCCGAATCAGGGTAGCAAAATCTCCACACGGGTCTGGCCGCGCTGGCTGGCCAGCCAGTCCTGCAGGGCCAGGCTTTGCAGCGCCTGGCGGGCCCGTGGCGTCAGCGGGCGGTTGGCCTGGCGGTCCAGCACCTCGATCAGGTGGAACCCCAGCGGGCTCTCCACCACCAGGCTGACTTGGCCGGGCTGCAGGCCAAAGGCGGCCTCCTCCACAGCAGGCTGCAGCAGGTAACCCCGCGGGAACCAGCCCAGGTAGCCCAGCCCCAGGCCATCGTTATTGTTAACGATCTGCTGGAAGCTGGTGCCGCCGCTGAGCTGCGACAGCAGGCGGTCGGCCGAGAACTGGTCGGCCAGCAGCACCTGGCGAGCCAACACCTGTTCCGCGCTGTGTGGCACGGCGTTGGTGATCTGCTCGCGCATCCAACCCGCTTCGATCTCCAGCGCCAGTTCCTGGCGGAAGAGGTCAGCGGTGTAGCCTTGCTCGGCCAGCCAGGCCTCAAAGGCATCAGGGCCGCCTGCGGCTTCCACTGCCGCATCCAAGCGTTGCTGCAGCGTGGCTTCCTCCAGCACATAGCCCTGGGCGCGGGCGCCTTGGGCCAATAGCATGCGGCTGATCAGGTCATCCAGTACAGCCTGTGGTACATCCCCTTTTGCCAGAAGTGTGCCAAAGTCGGCTTGGGCGGCCTGATACTGAGCCAGGTGCAGGTTGTAGCTGTCGCTGGAAATAGCCTCGTCATTAACCCGCGCTACCGGCGCGGATACGGTGGGCGTGAGGGTGGCTTGTTCTGGGGCGGGCAGGCTGGCTTCAGCTGCCGGACCGGCTGCCGGAGAGCCACAGGCCGCCAGGAACACGGCGGAGCAGAGCAGAAGAGTGAGGGAAGGAGAAAACATATATTGATGAATTTCTGGCGGGTGTTTAATCAAATTTGACAGCATTTTTCTGCTGCCAGCGGGGATTATACAGGAAGCCTTTGCGCTTTGGGTAATGGGCTGCTTGACACCACTTATCTTTTGCGGATAATTGCAGATACAGGCTAAGACAGAGGAAAGTACGCCGCTGAAAGCTGCCAGGGAGGCGGGGGCCGGAAGTCCGGACTGCAACCCCCGCTCTGTGGAAAGCCGCTGAAGTTCCCTCTCGAGCCGCCCGGGTCAATTACTGCACACGCAGTTTAGTAGCCCCGGCCGTATGTCCGCCGTTACCCGGACTGCCAAATCGCCGCAAGGCTGTTGGCCAGAGAGGTCGCCAATATGGCGCTCAAGTTGGGTGGTACCGCGGGAGCTGCGCTCTCGTCCCGAGTTTGGGACGGGAGTTTTTGTTTTAATCAGCCGTTCACGTATCGACAGGAGAGAAGGATGCTTGCAGAACTAGACAAAATTCACAATGAGGCCCTAACCGCGGCCACCCAAGTGAACGACCAGGCTGGCCTGGAGGAATGGCGTAGTCAGTATTTGGGGAAGAACGCTGTGCTGACCCAAAGCCTGAAGCAGCTGGGCGGCTTGAGCGCTGAAGAGCGCCCTCAGGCGGGCCAAAAGATCAACCAGGTCAAGCAGGCCCTGGAGGCCGCTTTTGAAGAGCGTAAAGCCGCCTTACAGGCCGAGAAGTTGCAGCAGGCCCTGGATACGGAGCGCCTGGACGTGACCCTGCCCGGTCGCGCCCTGCCCCTGGGGCGCCTGCACCCCATCACACAAACCCTGCGGCGCATCAATGCCATCTTCGCCGAGATGGGCTTCCAGGTCTACCGCTCGCGCGATGTGGAAACCGATGAATACAACTTCCTGCTGCTCAACTTTCCGCCCAATCACCCGGCGCGGGAGATGCAGGATTCCTTCTATGTGGAGGGCGGCAGCGCAGACAATCCACTGCTGATGCGTACGCATACCTCTGCTGGGCAGATCCACGCCATGCGAGAGTTCTCGGCGGAGAGCCCGGACAATCCACCGCCGGTGCGCATCGTGTTGCCGGGCATGTGTTACCGCTATGAGCAGGTCAGCGCCCGCTCGGAAGTGCAGTTTACCCAGGTCGAGGGCCTGGCAGTGGGCGAAGACATCACCTTCGGCGACCTGAAGGGCACGCTGACCGACTTCGCTCGGCGCTTTTTCAACGTTGATGTGCGCACGCGCTTCCGCGCCTCGCATTTCCCCTTCACCGAGCCCAGCGCCGAGATGGATGTGGAGTGCTTCGTCTGTGGCGGCAAAGGCTGCTCGGTGTGCAAGCACAGCGGCTGGCTGGAGATCCTGGGCAGCGGCATGGTGCACCCCAATGTGCTGCGCAATGGCGGCTACGACCCGGAACGCTACAGCGGCTTTGCCTTCGGGATGGGGCCAGAGCGTCTGACTATGCTGCGATACCGCATCGAAGACATCCGCTATTTCTGGCGCAACGACCTGCGCTTTTTGGAGCAGTTCTAATGAAAGTACCAATTTCCTGGCTCAAAGACTTCGTTGACCTCGAGGGTGTTTCCATCGAGGACCTGGCCCATACGCTGACCATGGCCGGGTTGGAGGTGGAAGAGATTCGCTTTGTCGGCCTGCCAATCCCCAGCGGCCAGCAGCTGGCCAAGCTCAGCGGCCTGGCCTGGGACCGCGAGAAGATCGTGGTGGGCGAGATCCGCGAGGTCGGCCCGCACCCGGATGCTGACCGTTTGGTGCTCTGCCGTCTGTTCGACGGTGAGAAAGAGCACAGCGTGCTGACCGGCGCGCCCAACTTGTTCGAATACAAAGGCCAAGGCGAGCTTAAGCCGCCGTTGAAGGTGGCTTATGCCAAAGAAGGCGCCGAGTTGTATGACGGTCACCAGGCCGGCTTGAACAAGATGACCCTCAAGCGCACCAAGATCCGCGGTGTGGAGTCATATTCGATGGTCTGTTCCGAGAAAGAACTGGGTATCTCCGAAGAGCACGAAGGCATTTTGTTCCTGGATGCGGATGCCGTAGCTGGCACGCCGTTGGCCGATGTGCTGGGCGATGCGGTTTTTGATATTGCCATCACGCCCAACATTGCCCGCGACGCCAATATCTATGGCGTGGCCCGTGAGGTGAGCGCCTTGCTGCAACGCCCACTGAAGCCCATGCCAACCGAAGTGCAGGCTGATGGCCCTAAGATCGAGGGTGCGGCCCGCATTGAGATCAGCGAGCCACAGCTCAATCCGCGCTTTGTGCTGGGTCTGATCCGCGACATCGAGATCAAACCCAGCCCGGAATGGGTGCGCCGCCGGCTGACCCTGGCGGGCATGCGCCCGATCAACAACGTGGTGGACGCAACAAACTACGCCATGCTCGAATTGGGCGAGCCGCTGCACGCCTTTGATTACGACGTGCTGGTGCAGCGCTCTGGCGGCCAGCCGCCGGTGATCAGCACCCGCCGTGCCAAGAGCGGCGAGACGCTGACCACCCTGGATGGCGTGGACCGCAAGCTAGACGACTTCACTGTGCTGGTATGTGACACGGCTGGCTCGCTCTCGCTGGGCGGCGTGATGGGCGGACTGGAGAGCGAAGTCACCGAGAGCACTCGCAACGTGCTGCTGGAAGGCGCTGCCTGGAACTTTATCAACATCCGCAAGACCCTGAATGCCCAACGTCTGAGTTCTGAGGCGGGCTACCGTTTTTCACGCGGCGTGCACCCGGCCATGGCGCCGCGCGGCGTCAGCCGCGGGTTGGAACTGATGCGCCAATGGGCCGGCGGCCAGGTAGCCGCGGGTCTGGTGGATGAATATCCCTTGCCGCCGCAGCCCAGCGTGGTGCAGATCAGCCCGCAGGATGCGCGGCGCTGGCTGGGCGTGGACCTTTCTACCGACCAACTCAGTGATATTTTGCAACGGTTGGGTTTTGAAGTCAAAACCCAGAGCGAAACCTTGACCGTAACTTCCCCTGACCACCGTCTCGACATTGGCGAAGGCGTGATCGGCAAGGCTGACCTGATGGAAGAAGTGGCCCGCATCTACGGCTACGACAACATCCCGGCCACGCGCCTGGGCGACGACCTGCCCCCGCAGCGCGCCAATCACACCCTGGAGATCGAAGAGCGCATCCGTGATCTGCTGGCGCGCCAGGGCTTGCAGGAAGTGGCCACTTATCGCCTGACCAGCCCGGAGCAGGAGGCCCGGCGCCTGCCCGCCGGCACCCCACCGGATGATAAACCCTACACCCGACTGAGCAACCCGATTTCGCAAGAACGCACCGTGCTGCGCAAGAGCTTGCTGGCCTCCGTGTTGGAGATCGTCGAGCGCAACGCCAATATTCGAGAGCGGCTGGCCTTCTTTGAGATCGGCCCGGTCTTCCGTGCCTCCGAAAACGGTCCGTTGCCGGATGAGCTGCCCCGCCTGGTGCTGGCCCTGCGCGGCCCGCGCCAGCCGGCGCACTGGCAGGGCGGCGACGGTGACGCCCAGGATTTCTATGACATCAAGGGCGCAGTGAGTACTTTGCTCAACGGCCTGGGTTTGCGCGAGCTGCAGTTCGAGCCTGCCGCACACCCCGCCTTCCACCCGGGCAAATGCGCCCGAGTACTGGCGGACGGCCAGCCTCTGGGCGTATTCGGCGAATTGCATCCGCAAGTGCAAACTGAATACGACCTGGGCGGCGACCCGGTACAGGCGGCCGCGCTCGATCTGGACACCATCTACAGCCTCGTGCCGGAACGTTTTGACAGCCAGAGTGTGCCTGCCTATCCACCGGTGTTGGAAGATCTGGCGCTGGTGGTCGACGAAAGCCTGCCGGCGGGCCAGGTGGAAGCCTTGATCCGCCAGACGGGCGGCAAGCTGCTGACCGGTTTGGCGCTTTTCGATGTCTTCCGCGGTGAGCAGATCGGTGCAGGCAAGAAGAGCCTGGCTTACCAACTCACCTACCAAAACGCCGAGCGCACCCTGACGGATGAAGACGTGGCTAAGCTGCGCCAACGCATCATCCGCCGCCTGGAACAGGAGCTGGGTGCGCAGTTGCGGGCCTAGGTGTTTGGACTAAAAGCGGAGCCAGTACTGGCTCCGCTTTTAGCTTAGGATTGTCTCAATGCGTTCCAGCACGCTGTCGTCCAGCTTGCTGACCGCTTCAGACGCCTTAAGGTTGTCTTGCAGCTGCTCCAACTTGGTGGCGCCGGTGATCACGCTGCTGACCTCTTTGCGCCGCAGGATCCAGGCGATGGCCAGCTGGGCCATGCTGATGCCCAGGTCGCCGGCCACTTCATCCAGCTGCTTGAGCTTCTCGACGCCGCCCTCCTGAACACGGTCAGTCACCCAGCCCATGCCTTCTAGGGTCGCCCGGCTGCCGGCGGGGATGCCCTGGTTGTACTTGCCTGAGAGCACGCCCGAGGCCAGCGGGCTGAAAGTGGTCAGGCCGATGCCGAGGCTCTCGCAGACCGGGGCTAGGTCCTTCTCCACCTGGTGGCGGTGCAGCATGTGGTACTGCGGCTGCTCCATGCTGGGCGGGATCAGCCCATACTGCCGGGCAATACCGTGCGCTTCGCTGATCTGCGCGCCGCTCCACTCTGAGGTGCCCCAATAGAGCAGCTTGCCCTGCTGGATCAGCGTGTTCATGGTAAAGACCACTTCTTCCACCGGCGTTTCGGGGTCAAAGCGGTGGCAGAAATACAGGTCGACGTAGTCCATTTCCAGTCGCTTGAGCGAGGCATGGATCGATTCGGTGATGTGCTTGCGCGAGAGGCCGCGGCCGTTGGGGCCGGGCATGGTCGGCCAGAAGACCTTGCTGGAGATGACCAGCGCCTCACGCGGCAGGCCGCGGATGGCCTTAGCCATGGTCTTCTCGGCCTCACCTTTGGCGTACACATCGGCATTGTCAAAAAAGTTGACGCCTTGTTCGTAGGCGTAATGGATCAGGGTGTCGGCAGTTTTGTCTTCGATCTGCGAGCCGAAGGTCACCCAGGCACCGAAAGAAAGTTCACTGACTTTAAGGCCCGAACGGCCCAAGCGGCGAGTTTCCATGCTTCTCCTTAACTGATCGACTCTAAGATCTGAGCTGCCAGGTCAAAACGGTTGAAGGCGGGCATTAGGTAGACGCCGGCGCCCCAGGCCCGGATCTGCTCGATGAGTTCGATGGCAATCCGCACGCCCTCTTGCGGGCCTTGGCTGCCCGCGGCTTCCATACGCCGGCGGATCTCAGCCGGGATGATGATGCCGGGGACTTCGTTGTGCAGAAAGTTGGCATGGCGCACGCCGAACAGCGGCAGGATGCCAACCAGCAGCGGCTTTTCCAGGCTTTCGGCGTGCTGCTCCAAAAACTGGCGCGCCTGGGCCGGGTCGTAGACCGGCTGTGTGAGGAAGAAATCAGCCCCATTGCGCAGCTTGCGTGCCAACAGCTTGGCTTCCCGCTCTGCGTCCGGCGGGGCCAGGTTAAGCGCCGCGCCGACATGAAAGGCGGTGGGCTGGCCGATCTCTGCCCCAGCATGGTCGCGCCCCGTGTTGAACTGCTGCTTGATTAGCTTGATCAGACCCGTGGGCGCCAGGTCATAGTTGTCCATCGCATCGGGGTAATCGCCAATCGAGGTCGGGTCGCCCATAACCACGAAGACATTGCGCACACCCAGCGCATGGGCGGCCAGCAGGTCGCCCTGCACGCGCAGCAGGTTGCGGCCGCGGGTGGGGAAGTGCAGTGTGGTCTCCACGCCCACATGACGCTGGATCAGGTCGCAGACCGCCCAGGGGCTCATGCGCATACGCGCCATGGGGCTGTCGGCGACGTTGATCACGTCCACGCCCGATTCGGCCAACAGGTCCGCCCCGGCTTGCAGTTTGTAGGTGGACAGCCCGCGCGGTGGGTCCATTTCCACCGCGGAGACAAACTTGCCCGCGGCGATCTTCTCCGCCAGCTGCGAGCCTTTGTCCGGCCCGGCCAGCGGTTCACGCTGCTCGACCACGCTGATCTGCCCGTTGGCCAGAGCGCTGATGGCCCCCGGGTTGTCCAGCGCATGGCGCATGGCTTGGATGTGTTCCGGGGTAGTGCCGCAGCAGCCACCGATGAGGGCCGCGCCCGCCTGGCGGAAGGCGACGGCGTACTGGCCGAAATACTCCGGCCCGGCGGGGTAGCGGATGCGCCCACCGGCCTGCTCCGGCCAGCCGGCATTGGGCATCACGGAGAACTGCGCATCCGGCACGGCGGCGCGCATCTGTTTGAGGATGCGCAGCAGTTGGGCCGGTCCGCCGGAGCAGTTGATACCGATCACATCGGCCCCAGCTTCATGCAGCTTTCGGGCGACTTTGGCGGGCGTGTCGCCCAGCAACGTGCGGTCGTCGCGGGTGAAGGTCATCGAGACCACCACCGGCAGCTCGCTGAGCGCTTTGGCCGCCTTGAGCGCTTCACGCGCCTCGTGCAGGTCGGTCATCGTCTCGATGATGACCAGGTCTGGCTTGCCAGCCAACAAGCCGCCCAGCTGTTCCTCGAAGGCGGCGCGGGCCTCGTCAGGGTCTACGCGGCCAAAGGGCGCCAGGCGCACACCCAGCGGACCGACATCCGCTGCCACCAGGGCGTCTTTGCCGTAAGCGGCCACAGCCTGGCGGGCCAGCTGCACGCCGGCCCGGCTGATCTCGGCCGCCTTGTCTTGCAGGCCGTGCTCCGCCAAGCGGAAGCGGTTGCTGCCGAAGGTGTTGCTCATGATGATCTGGGCGCCGGCCGCCAAGTAGGTGGCGTGGATCTGCTGCACCAGCTCAGGCTGGGAGAGATTGAGTTCGTCGAAGCAACGCGTGAAATCCACGCCTTGCTCGTGCAGCACGGTGCCCATAGCGCCGTCGGCGAGCAGGGTGGATTCGTTTAGGGTATCCAGAAGATTAGTCATCAAAGTTCTTGTTTCTCGGGGCACACATCACCCTACAAAGGTCAGGCCCGCATCAATTGTTCCACGCGGCTTTCGCCCACGCTGTAGTACTTGGCCTCGGGGTGGTGGACGATGATCGCCGCGGTGGACTGCTCCGGGACCAGCTGGTAGGACTCGGTGAGCGACACGCCCAGTTCCTTTTCGGCGGGCAGCAGGTTCCACACTTTGGCGTGGTCTTCCAGTTCCGGGATGGCCGGGTAGCCCCAGGAGTAGCGCTTGCCGCGCTTGGCGTCCAGCCCCAACTCGCGGCGGATGTGGCGGTGCAGGTACTCTGCAGTGGCCTCGGCGGTTTGCACTGCCAGGCCGTGCAGGAAATAGCCTTCGGTGTAATCGTTGGCGGCCTGCAGCGCCTCAAAGCGCTCGCTGGCTTCCTGGCCTACGGTGACGACCTGGAAGGCGACGGTGTCCATGCGCCCGCTCTCTACGGGGGCGAAGTAGTCCGCCAGGCAGAGCAGGTCGCCGCTCTCTTGACGCGGAAATTCGAAGCGGGTCAACTCGCGCGGTTTGCTGCCGTCCAGGCTGGCCGGATCGTAGACGATCAGGCTGTCGCCTTCCGCCTGGGCGGGCCAGTAACCATACACGGCTTGCGGTTTCAGCCACCCGGTTTGGCGGGCTTCCTTCTGCATGCGGGCCAGGCGGGCCTCAAACTCGGCTTCGATCTGCTTCCATTCCTCGCCCTGTTTGTTCTTGGCGCCCCAGGAGAGGCGGAAAAGCTCGTTCTTGTACAGACACTCGAAGACAGTCTCCAGCGGCATCTGCGGCACCAGGTGCACGCCCCATTTGGGCGGCGTGGGGATTTGCTCGGCGGGACCCACTGCCGAGCGGCCGCCGACCGCTGCCGTACGGCGCGGCTTGGATTCGCGGGTCAGCTCGCGGGCAGCCTTGGTGAAGATATCTTCCATTAACAACTCGCGGCGCGGGCCATCGATCAGTTGGTCCATGGTTTCCAGGCCTTCGAAGGCGTCCTGACAGTAAAAGACGCCGGAGTGGTAGGGCTTCTGGTCTTCGGTGTAGAGGATGCGCCAACCGAAGCGGCGGTTGATCGCCGCGCCGCCGATCAGCACCGGGTAGTCCAGGCCGCGGCGGTGCAGCTCGTTGATGATCAGCGGCATCTGCTTGCTGGTGCTGACCAGCAGGGCGCTGAGGCCGATGGCGGTGGCCTTGACCTCCTCCGCCTTGCTGATGATTGTCTCGGCCGGCACTTGTTTGCCCAGATCGAAAACTTCGTAGCCGTTGTTGACCAGAATGGTCTTGACCAGGTTCTTGCCGATGTCGTGCACGTCGCCGTAGACGGTGGCCAGGACCACTTTGCCCTTGCTGATGCCCTCGACCTTCTCCAGATAATTCTCCAGGTGGGCGACGGTCTTCTTCATCACTTCGGCGGACTGCAGCACGAACGGCAGGATCAGCTCGCCGGCGCCGAACTTGTCACCGACTTCTTTCATGCCCGGCAGCAAGGTGTTGTTCAGCAGGTGTACCGCGGCCTCATGGTCGTTGGGAAATTCCTTGCGGGCGATGACTTCGTCGATGGCCGCTTCCACACCGTCTTTGTGGCGGTGCAAGATGCTCCAATGCAGGCGTTCCTCGGGGGTCATGCCTTCCATTGGGTTGGCTTTGGTCTCCTCTTCCACCGGGGCGCGTTGTTCGTAATACTCAATGACCTTTTGCAGCGCATCTGGACGCTTGTTGAAGATCAGGTCTTCCATCAGCTGGCGCTCTTCTGCCGGAATTTCGGCGTAGGGCTTGACCTTCTCCGCATGGACGATAGCCATGTCCAACCCGGCCTGCACGCAGAAGTGCAGCATCATGCTGTTCAGCGTTGCGCGGGCCTGGGGTGTCAGGCCGAAGCTGACATTGCTGACGCCCAGCGAGGTCATCACGCCTGGCAGCTCGGCCTTGATCTGGCGGATGGCGTTGATCGTCTCCACGGCGCTGTTGTTGAATTCGGTGTCGCCGGTGCTGAGCGGGAAGGTGAGCACGTCGAAGACCAGGTCTTGCGGGCGGAAGCCGAATTCGTCCACGGCGATGTCGTGGATGCGCTTGGCGATCTCGAACTTGCGCTCGGCCGTCTTGGCCATGCCGGTTTCGTCGATGGTCAGGCACAGCACGGTGGCGTTGTGTTCTTTGGCGATGCTCAGCACGCGGTCCATCTTGGGCCGCCCGGCTTCCAGGTGGGTCGAGTTGAGCATGCAGCGGCCGGGGGCCAGCTTGAGGGCGGCTTCCATCACTTCCGGCTCGGTGGTGTCGATCACCAGCGGGGCCTCGACGCCCATGGCCAGCTTCTTGACCACCCTGGACATCAAATATTCCTCGTCTGGGCGCTCGGTGAGCGCCACGCTGACGTCCAACGTATGGGCGCCGCCAGCGATCTGCTCGCGGGCCATCTCAAGGATGCCGTCGAAGTCCTCGGCCATCAATAGTCGTTTGAACTTGCGGCTGCCGGTGCCGTTGAGGCGCTCGCCGATCAGCAGCGGCGGCGGCTCCTGCTGCATGTCGACCGCCTGAATGGAGGAGGACATGCGCACCGGACCCTGTGTGGGCCGCGGCGGTGTGGGGTGGTTGTGGATCTTCTCAACCAGCAGGCGCAAATGCTCCGGCGTGGTGCCGCAGCAGCCGCCCACGATGGCGACATTGTGCTTGTGCACGAATTCGGCCATCGCCTCGGCGTAGGGTTCCGGTTCCAGCGGATAGACCGCCTCGCCGTCGACATTCAGCGGCAGACCGGCGTTGGGGATGGCTGAGACTGGCAGGCGGCTGTGCTCGCCCAGGTAGCTGACCGGTTGGCGCATGTGCTCCGGCCCGGTGGAGCAGTTGAGACCGATGGCGTCGATCGGCAGCCCGTCCAGAATGGTCAGGGCGGTGGCGATGTCAGTGCCCAGCAGCATACGGCCGGTGGTGTCCAGCGTTACCTGGCACTGCACCGGGATGACTTCACCGGTCTCGTCGAAGGCGAGCTGGATGCCCTGGATGGCGGCTTTGACTTCCAAAATGTCCTGCGAGGTTTCGATCAGCAGGACGTCCACGCCGCCGGTGATCAGACCCACGGCCTGCTCGCGGAAGAGGTCGACCAATTGGTCGTAGGTGATGTCGGAGAGGGTCGGGTCGTCGGCGCTGGGCAGTTTGCCGCTGGGGCCGATGGAGCCGGCCACGAAGCGCGGGTGCTCCGCCGTGCTGAACTCGTCAGCGGCCGCCCGCGCCAGGCGGGCGGCCGCCTGGTTGATCTCGATGGTGCGCTCGCCCAAGCCGTATTCGCCCAGCGTCAGGCGGTTGCTGCGGAAGGTGTTGGTCTCCACCACGTCCACACCGACTTCCAGGAAGGAACGGTGCACCACAGCCGGCGCCTCGGGATAGGTGATGTTGAGGTAGTCCGGGCAGCCGTTGTACTTTTCGCCGCCGTAGTGTTCAGCGGTCAGGTTCATAGTTTGCAGGCTGGTGCCCATGGCCCCGTCGTAGATCAGGACGCGTTTTTCCAGCGCATCCAGGAAGGCGCGGCGGGTGTGGGGGCGGTAGGGGCTAATTGGTTTTTCGGTCACGGTCTCTCACTTAAGCGAAGTCGCCTCTCATGTTGAGAGGCGACCAGTAGTACGGAACTTATCGCCTCATCTCTCAGAACAATCTGCCGGAATTGGCACCTGCCGCAATTGCGGCGGTTGCCGAGGCTTCAAAGGGCCGGTCCCTCCACCTCTCTGGATGAGTTGCCTATAGACACATCAATAGGCCAAACGTATTTAATTCTTGCGATTATACCGTCTCTTGAGCGGGATACAGC
Organism: Anaerolineales bacterium; assembly: GCA_019637805.1. NCBI lineage: Bacteria > Bacillati > Chloroflexota > Anaerolineae > Anaerolineales > Anaerolineales bacterium. The sequence continues at coordinate 918,327 of JAHBVB010000001.1, forward strand.
AACCTGGTGCACCAGGTTGCGGATGATGTGTTTGTTTTGCTGGGGATTGGCCAGGAGCTTGGATTTGAGCTCTTGGCTCAGGGCCGGGATGTTGATCTGAGCCAGACCATCGGCGGATTGGAGCCTGCCTTTCTCCTGGCGGATCTGTTCCTGCAGCTGGGGTAAATGGGTTTCCAGCTGGCGGACCTCGTCGAGCATGGCGGTGCTGTGGCCCAGCTCTGCGATCGCTTTTACCAGGTTGGCGAGGCGGTTTTTGGTTGTTTGCAGATCTTTCCGCAGGCGGTTGAGGTGATGTTCGTCCTTGCCGGCGGCCAGCTTTTGGCCGACACGTGCGGTGATCTCACTGAGGTTGGCTGGCGCCAGGATCTCGTCGACGAGGGTGGAGAGAACGGCCTGCTCGAGCAGATCTGCCCGGATCATGCGGCAGCCAGGGCCGGCGACGCGGTTTTTGTTGGCCTGGCAGCGATAGTAGGAGTAGCCCTGGCTGTGATCATGGCGGTTACGACTGCGCGAGCCGACCATGCTGGTCTGGCAGTCCAGGCAGAACACCAGGCCGGAGAGGATCAGGGAGCTGCCGAGGATGCGCGGGTGGGTGCGGTTTTTGACCCGGTCGCTGGCTAGATGGCTGATTGCTTGCACGGCGTCCCAGGTTGCCTGGTCAACGATGGGGTCGCAGTAGTTTTCCACGATGGTTTGGTTGGCGCCTTTGCCGATCACGAGGTGGCCAATGTAGAGCTGGCGGCGAAACATCTTTGAATAGCCATTGCGTGAGGTGTGCAGCTGCAATTTTTTGTGGATCGATTTGATGGTGGCGCCAGCGGCGCGCATGCGAAAGGCCTCGGCAACCAGGGGTGCGGTGTTTGGATCGATCACCGGCCGGTAGCCTGTGTGTTGGCTGCCGTCGCGGCGCTGGCCGACATTGACCAGCTCGCGGCGAAAGCCGATGGGGGCGCGATGCCCGGGGAGGATGCCGTATTCCCGGGCAACAAAGTGCAGACCGCGGCGAATGTCGGCGGAAAGATCCTCGCGGAAGCGCTGGCTCATCCAGTCAATGGCGGCCTCGAAGAGGCGGCCGTCGGCCCCCTCTGGGATGCTGTCGTTGAGGGAATGGATGGAGTAGCCGCGCCGGCGCAGGTCCGCTTTATAAAATTGGGCGTCGTCGAAATCGCGGGCGAAGCGGTTGAACCTCCAGAGCACCAGACCGTGGTCTGTGCAGTCGGGCGATCGCAAATGTTGGAGCATGGCCTCAAAGGCCGCCCGGCCGACAGTGGAGCCACCAGACACGGCCTCGTCGCGAAAGATGGCGGTGAGCTGGTGGCCGCGCTGGTCGCACCATTCGCGAATGGCGGCCTCTTGCTGCTCGAGGGAGAGATCTTGTTCTGTGCCGCCGCTGTCACGCAGGTAGGCGACCAGGCGTGCGCGAGGCGGCAGGCTCATGGCGCTAGTGGCAGTTGGCCAGGATGGCCAGAGCGGCGTAGTTCTGGGATAGCTGGATGACCTGGGCGCCGAAGATGGCCTCGTTGGCCATTAAGTTTTGCTGGTTGATGTTCTCGGCTCGTGTGTAGACCCCGGTTTGATAGAGGTTCTCCAGGCTGGTGATCCGACTGTTGCCCTGAAGGATCATGCTTTGGGCGGCTTCGATGGTGTCCTGGCAGGCTTCACTGGGTTTTTCGAAGACCGGCAGATACAAGCCGACTGCAATGGCGGCGAGCAGCAGGATGACGAGCACTCGATAGATTTTGTCTGACAAGGGTTTCCTCCGCTTAGGTTTCATGTTGTGCAACAGTTCGCTGCGGTCTGCAGGATGGGTTTCCGCCCAAATGGTTGCCCAGCGCTCCCGCATCTCCGCCCGCTTCATGCTCGCAGTTTAGAACGAGTGTTCTAAACTGTCAAGAGGGCTGTCATGGGGTTGATTTGCCTTTGCGTTTCTCGCGCAGGCGGGCCAGCTCTAGTTCTGCGCGCTCCAGGAGCTCAGCGCGCTCTTCGTCGCTGGCAGCCTGGTCAAAGATGTGCAGCCATTGGCGCTCGTCGTCGCTGATCTCGCCGCGGGCCGGCAGGACGCCGGCTTTGTCAAATACGAGCTCGGGCGGCACATCGAAGGCGCGGGCGATCTCTTTTAGGGCCTCGGGGCCAGGTCTGCGCAGTCCGGAGAGCAGCCTTGAAATATGTGTCTGGGAGATTTGTGTGCGCCTGGCCAGGTAGACAGCAGTCCAACCACGCTCGGAGAGCTGGGCCTGAAGCCAAGTGGAGAAAGACCGGTCGGTTGCCATAAGGTGAGAGAAAGATACCTGCAGGTTAGTTGCCATGGGGTTTCTAATATATGCCTATTGACATATTTTGCCGGGTAATGTATATTGCCAATTGGCAATAGGAGAAGACCACATGGCATATGGACAACAAGCAAAAGCTGCCTTGGTTGAGTGGGCAGAAGCGAACGGCGTAACGCCGGCCGAATTCCGTGAGAAGACGGGCTGTAGCTACATGCATGCGTGGAAGCTCCTTCGCGGTAACAAGTTCCCTACTAAAGACACAGTCGCCCGCCTGTTGGCGGCGTATGGCCCGGCGCCGGCGCAGCTGGTGTCTGATGCGCTACAGGGCGTTGGGCCGGCCGTGCAGCAAAAACCCTAGCACGGAACTCTCAATCGTTGGAGTTTTTAGCCGTAAGGCGAGGAGGAATGATGTCTAGCAGTACGCAGACCCCTATCTACACGACCCCATTGGAGCAGTTGATCAGGACCCGAATTGAGGAAAAACGGGAGAACCGAACAGTGGGGGCGCAAGTCGGCCGCAGTGAGCTGACCATGGCAGTGATTGCCTGGTTCGAGGTGGAGCTGGGCGTGAGCCTAACCCCTGGGCTGACGCTGAGGTTGATCGGCGCCGATTTGGACATGTTCCATGTGGAGATCCATCTAGGTCCGGGCGCACTGGTGCGCAGTGAGCATTGTTATCGCTACTCGGGCGGCGGCATGGGTGCCGCGTCCCAAATTCGATGGATCGGCATCTCGACCCAATACGGCCGCGGCTTGTTCGGCGATTTCGTCGATGCGGCCGCGTTTGCGATGGCGGGAGTGCGATGAGCCCGGCCTGGAGTATTGACTTTGCCGCGTTCCTGCGGGAGCGTGAGGACCGGAGCGAGCGCACATTGGCGGCGTACTGCGGTGCGCTGCGGATCTTCGCCGCCTGGTTTGAGGCAGCGTACGGCCGGCCGTTTGCGCCGGCCGAGCTGACGGCCCGCGATGTGCGGGCCTATCGCCACGAGTTGCAAGAGGTGCGCGGCCTGGCCGCCTCGACGATCAACGTGGCCCTGGCAGCGCTGAGAGCGCTGGCGCGCTGGGCGATGGCCAGCGGCGCCTTGACGAGCAACCCGGCGGCCAGTGTGGCCTTTGTGGAGCCGCCGCCGGCGGAGCCGCGCTGGATGACGCGCGGGGAGCTGAGCCGGCTGTTGGCCGAGTATGAGCGGGCGATCCATGATGCGGCGGCCCGCGGCGCCCAGGAGCGGCAGAGCCAGGCGACGCGTGACCTGGCGGCGGTGGCCTTGATGGCCGGGGCCGGCCTGCGGGTATCTGAGGCCTGCGCCCTGGACCTGAGCGATGTGCAGCTGGGCGAGCGCAGCGGCCAGGCGATGGTGCGTTTTGGCAAGGGGCGCCGGCAACGCCGCGTGCCGCTGAGTGCCGAGGTGCGCCAGGCGCTGGACAGTTGGATCCAGCTGCGCGGGGATGCGGATGGGCCGTTGTTGCTGGCCCAGCGTGGCGGCCGCCTGGGCCCGCGTCAGGTGGAGCGGGTGTTCGAGGAGCGCGCCCGGCGGGCGCGGCTGGAGGGCTATACACCTCACTCGCTGAGGCATACGTTTGTCAAGCGGGTGGTGGAGGCCAGCGACCTGGCCACGGCCAAAGAACTGGCCGGCCACCGGCAGATCCGCACGACGGCGCGCTATGCGGCGCCGAGCAAGCAGGAGCTGGCGGCGGCGGCTGAGGGGGTGCTGCTGTGAGTCGCTGGAGCGGGCTGCACCCGCATGCCCGGCACGCCCGCCGGCGAGCCAAGCAGCGCTATGGCGCCAGCGCGGCGGATGTGAGAACGCTGGAGGGCTGCATCCACATGGAGGCGGGGATCGTGCGCCGCCTGCAGCAGAGCCACAACCGGATGCTGTACGAGATCCGGGCGCTGGGGCGCAGCTGGTATGCAATCTATTCGCGGCGCAGCCAGCTGATCGTGACGCTGCTGGCGCCGCAGGATGGCGAGCGGCTGTTTGCGCGGGCGGAGGAGACCCCGCGCTGTGAGATCTGCGGGTGCATGCTGGCCAATGTGCGCAATAAGCGCTGGTGCACGGTGTGCTGGCAGGAGCGCCGGTGAGCCGAGTGCTGGAGTTCGACCTGGTGGTGGAAGTGCTGCCGCTGCCGGCGGAGCGGACGGCCGCCTGGGAGGCGGCGATGCAGGCGCTGGCGGAGTTGATCGTAACGGCGGCGATGGCGGCCGGGGAGCAACCGGATGGCGAGACCGTCGAACCAGCGCACGCGGCGGCGTGACCGCATCGAGGAGGTGCGCTTCGCGCTGGGCACCCTGGCCGGCCATTTGCGGATGGTGCGCCTGCGGCTGGAGCAGGCCCGCCGGGTGCCGGGGTTGAGCGCGGTGCTGGGGCCGGGCTTGGATGCGGCCGACAAGATGGATGCGGCGCTGGCCCGGGCCGGAGCGGCGCTTAAGAAGTTGGAGCAGGAATAGGTGCTGGGTAGTCGGCCGGCCATCAGCCCGGAGTTGCGCCGAGGCTGGGTTGGTGGTTGGCCGACTGTGCGGCACAGGCTGCACAGAGGACAGGAGGCTGAGATGCAGGTGATCGAGGCGACAGCGCGGCTGACCAGTGAGCGGCATGCGCAGGTGCTGAGCCCGGAAGGCCGGTTGTTGGGCTACCGGGCGCGCATTGATTGGGCGGCCGGCCCGCGGCTGAGCCGGCGCAAGTTCAGCCGGGCGCGGGCGGCGGCGCTGTACCAGCGCCAGTTGCTGGTGCGCTATGAGGATCTGCGGGCCGCGGCGGGGCTGGGCGCGTTCAAGGTCTACCTGGTGTGGGGCAGCGGCTACCGCTTGCTGCGCCGGCGGATGCGCTCGCGGGCGGAGGCCGAGCAGTACAGCTGGGCAGTGCCGTTGCGGTTGGGGCGGCTGAAGGCGGTGGCTGAGCCATGATCTGCGAGTATTGCGGCCGGCGGCCAACCCGCCAGGAGCAGGAGTTCTGCCGAGGCTGCGGTGCGCCGGTGGTGGCGGCTGAGCTGCGCGTAGAGGTCCGCCAGAGTAGGGAGTACCTGGTCTGGTCCGTTGAGCGTCTGGCGGCGTTGATGGTCGAGCCGGTGGGTCCCGACTCCATTGGCCAAGAAGCTCTTATGTACAAAGGCCGACTAATGAGCGAGCTGAGCAAGGAAGAGTTGCGCAGTGCGTTCGAGTCGCCAGATCGGCCAGCATTCATTCTCCCTCCCGATGCTTATCGGTTTGTGAAGGAGATCGAGCGCCAGCTGGAGAGAGGCGAGGCGGAGCAAGGGCCGCCCATTGGAGTGATCACGTACTCGCTGCCCAGGTCCCTTTGGCAGCGGTTTTGGGATTGGCTGAGGGGTTGGTAAGCGCCAGGCCAAAAAACTGGAACCCCCAGTCGACCTGGGACTGGAAACACCCCTAGAAACGAGGTCAGAAACATGTCAGAAATTGTTGTGCAGGGCAAACCCTCATCGCCCTACCGGGCCTATAAAGAACTGGCCCCCCAGGCCCCATTTGCCCTTAGGGAGCTGATCGCCGCGCTGGGCTATCCGGTGGAGGAGAAGGCGGGTGGGGCGGTGTACGTTGCTGTGGAAACGCTGGGCCAGATCGCCGAGGAGTTGAGCGAGATGGTGGGCCAGAGCCCAGCTTGGGGTTGGCGCTATTTGCATGGAGTGCTGAATCAGAAGCAGGCGGCCTCGGCCAAGCTGACCCAGGCGATCTTCGCCTGGGGGGCGGTGGTGGACGGGATGCCGGCGGTGATGGCCAATACGCAGGATGTGGTGGTGCGGGCCCAGCCCGGGCAGCTGCACCCGGGGGCGGTGGTGCTGGCGGCCAGCCGGCGCTGCCGGACCTGCCGGGTGGCGTTTGTGCCGCGGGTGCCGTGGCAGCGGTGGTGCACGTCGAAGTGCAGAGGCAGGTCAGAGGGCGGAGGTGTGAAGTTGGAGGTGGGCGGTGGCTGAGGCATTTACGGACGCTGAATTGGTTGATGCTGAGCTGAAGTCGCGGCTTTCCCCGAGCACCTACGATCTGGTGTGCAAATGGCGGAATGAGGCGGAGCGCTGGCCCAGCGTGTGGGCGAGGAGAACAAGGCTTTTTGCTTGCGGCTGCAGCAGCACGCGGATTGAGGTTTACCGACTGCGGGAAGATTTGGCGCTGTGCCCCGCTCATCAGTCGCCGCTGGTTAGCGCTTCGGAGCATAAAGAATATGGGCAAGGCGGGCCAAGGTGACCCGGCGCCGGCTGTTCGCTATCGGCTTCACCATCGGGCTGGGGCAGTTGTATGGCTCCTGAGTTGGTGCCGGCGCCGCTGGCCGGGTTGGAGATCCGCTTCTCCCGCGAGCAGCAGCGCTATTACCTGGCCAATCGTTGGGTGATCGGCCGCCATGTGTATGGCGGTGCCTATTCACAGAGCTGGACGGAGGCGGACAGGCGCGCCTGGCTGGAGGGATTGCTGGCCATGTGCCTGTTTGACGTGCGCGCAGATCTCTATCGGCTGCAGCCAGTGGTCAGCGATCTGGCGTTCCGGGCCGTGGTGGCTTCCCTGGGCTCCCTGCTGCATAAGACGACAATCACGGTGATGCTGGCGGAGCTGGAGGCGCAGGTGGCCTTGTGGTGCCAGTTGGAGTATGCCGACTTGAAGCTGGCGGACCTGTCGGTGTTCAGTCCCTGGCACGGCGTGGATAAAGGACGGGGCGCATGACTCCGGCCGAGCCGCCGCCGGAGCGATAGGCCGGCGCGCCGCCATCCACCGCCCTGCGGCCCGGAAGTGATTCGCCGCCGCTGGTGGGTAGGAAGTCAGTAGCAGGGAAATTCCCAACCTACCCCATATCCCCCCTGGCGGGGTCGACGTGGGGGAAAACGCGTTTCGGCGGGGGTTCCCCCTGGGGATGGGATAGGTCGCACAAATGCTTTTGTGCGACGTTTATTGGCGGGCGGCACGGCTGGGCAACGGCCGGGCGGCCCGAATAAGAGGCAGGAATTAGGTCGCATAAATGACGAACGCGGTAGACATCGAGGCCATCAAACAAGCCAACCGGATCGAGGACCTGGTGGAGGAAGCCGGCTTCCGGCTGGAGGGGCGGGGCCGCTATCGGCGCTGGAGCCAGCACGGCTCGTTTGTGGTGGATACGGGCAATCAGTCTTTCCACGACAACCACAACCAAGTGGGCGCCGGCCTGCCTGACCGTGGCGATATTGTGGACTGGGTGTGTTGGTGGAAGAAGGTGCAGTTCAAAGACGCCATCGAGTTCCTGGCGCGGCGGGCGGGCATGGAGTTGCCCGACCGCTGGGCCGGGGACAACGAGGTGCGGCTGGCGGCCCGGGCTAAGGAGGACGCGCTGACGGTGATCTGCCGGCGCTATGTGCAGCGCCTGTGGCGGACGCACGCGGCGCTGACGTATGCCCGGGGGCGGGCCTGGGACGATGAGGCGATCAAGGCGGCCGGGCTGGGATACACGGGCTCGGGCGACCGTGAGGAGGCCGACGAGCTGCGCAAGGACCTGGAGGCCAACCTGGTGGACCCGGAGAGCCCGGGGGCGGTGTCGCTGCTGGGCTATACGGGCGACGTGGCGGCCTGGGGGCGCAAGCACCAGGTGGAGGTGGACCCGGCCTGGGTGCAGGCGGGGCGGATCCCCGGGGCGCCGAAGGGGATGCTGGTCTACCCGCACGTGGCTGGCGGGCGGGTGGTGTACGTGAGCTTCCGGGGCATCAGGGAGAAGCGGCACCACAACCTGCCGGCGGCGCTGGCTGGACCCAAGCAAGCCTATCGCAATGCGGTCTGGGCGCCACAGGCGGAGAGCGTGGTGGTGGTGGAGGGGCAGGCGGACGCAGTGAGCCTGGGCGCCATGGGCCAGGCAGCGGTGGCGCTGGCCGGCAGCCACGTGAGCGAGGATCTGCTGCGCCAGCTGCGGGGCCACGAGACGGTGTACCTGGGCCTGGACGTGGACACAGAGGGCGGGGCGGTGGCGGCCAAGGCCGGCGCCCAGCTGGCAGCGGCCCTGGGGCCGCTGGTGCGCCTGGTGCGCTGGCCGCAGGGCAACGACGCCAACGCCTGGCATCAGGCGTTGGCGGGGGAGCAGGTTGCGGTTGAAGCGCAAGCGGCCGCGCTGCGGTCGACGCTGCTCAAATCGCCAACACTCGTGGAGGATTTGGCCGCTCAGGTGGGGGCGATGGATGGAGCGGAGCGAGCCAAAGCTATGAAGGATGTGATGGCGATGGTAGCCCAGCTGGACGGTAGCGACCGAGCGCAGCTGCGGTCCAAGCTCGCAAAATTTCTGGGCGTAAATGTGCGGGATTTTGGCCACATGCTGGCTGAGACCGAGAAGCTGCTGCTGGCCAGCGTCGATGAGGGCGAGGAAGGCGAGGTGGAGACGGCCGGCGGCTATATCAAGGGCTGGCTGGTGGACCTGCTTTACGATCCAGAAAAGCAGCGCACATTTTTTGCCTACCGGGATCCGGACGGGAAGATCGACACGGCGACTCAGCTGGAGATTGAGGGAACCACTTACAAGCCGCTTTTGCCCGACGATCTACTGCTGAAAGGTGTGGTGGTGCTGCCCTCGGCGCTGGGTGGTGGGCTGAGTGAGAGCGAGCTGGTGGCCAGGATTGTGGCGCTGGTGCTGCGCTACTACCTGATCGATGAGTTCTACGCTCGGCTGCTGGCTTATTACGTGATGTTCACCTATCACTTCGACAGTTTCCGCTCACTGGTCTACCTGCGAGTGCTGGGTGACTTCGGCAGCGGCAAAAGCCGCCTTCTGTGGATGGTGGGCTATTTGAGCCGGCGGCTAATCAAGTTAACCGGTGCCACCACGGAAGCATCCCTATTCCGGATTATGGACCGCTACAAGGGGACCCTGGTGATCGACGAAGCCGACCAGGCAGAGTCTGACCTAGAAGATACGCGCACGAAGTTGATGAACCAGGGGAACCAGCGGGATCTGATGGTTGTACGCCAGCAAGACGATGGGCGGGGTGGCTATAAAAGCGTGGCCTTTGATGTGTATGGGCCGAAGATTTTGGCCACGCGGCGGCGCTTTCAGGACGAGGCCCTGGAAAGCCGCTGCCTGACGTTGGAGACGATCAAGCACAGTAGCGCTGAGCTCAAATCTCGGGGGATCCCTTTCGAGCTGAATCGGGCGTTTGACTCAGCGTGCGCCGAGCTGCGTAACGAGCTGCTGCTGTTCCGCTTGAAAACCTGGCTGCCTGACCGTGAGGTGGCGCCCGACCTGGCGGATGAGCACGTACAGGCGCGGCTGAACCAGGTGATGATGCCTGTCAAAGAGATTATCTCGGACCCCGTTGTGCGCGAGGAGATCACCCAGCTGACGCGGCGCTACCAGCAACGCATGGTGACCGAGCGCAGCATGGAGGTGGAGGCCAAGGTGCTGCAGGCGATCGTGGAGATCTGGCAGGCCGGCCCGGTGACCGAGAAAGAGGGCAAGGCAATCGAACCCTACTACGATCTGAGCATGGGCAACATCGCCAAGATGGCCAACCGGGTGATTGACCAGGAGAATGCCGACCCGGATGAGGAGGGAGAGGACGGCGAGGAAGGCGGGGGCAACCCAAACCGAAAAAAGCTGACTTCGCGGGGTGTGGGGTCGTATCTGAAAAACAATTTGAACCTGCAGTCGGAGAAGGCCAAGAACGGCCCGTTGAAAAGTAAGTACGTGCTGGTGTGGGAAGAGGAGCGCATCCGAGGGCTGTGCGCCGAATACGGCGTGGAGATTGACGGGTGAACAGGCCGGTGGACGTGGTGGATGTAGTGGACGTTGGCCGATTTTACGGCGCCGGACTACTGCTGGCTGATGCAGGGGCACGGCGGAGGCGGAATTTACCCGTAATTGGTGGAGGTAGTGGACGTAGTGGACGTCCATGCGGGGATGATGGATATGTTTTGTCGTCGCGGAGAGAGGCCCATTTACGGGTAATTGCAAGCATCTGCGCCGGTGGATGTGTAGCACTTAGTGTCTGTTTAACCGCGAAAGACGAAAAAAAGGGCCTTGGCGACGTGGCTCCTGCTGCTTCTGGTGGACGTCGCGCGCGCGACGTCCACCGAATCGACCGCGACGTCCACCGCGCGGGGGATTCGAGGCGCGATTCGGGACCAGGCGGGGCGAGCGGCGCGACGCTGGGAATGGCAAACGCGCGCGATTTAGATAAAGGGCTGCGCCCAAGAAGGACGCGGCTATGCGCAAATCAAACAGGGGCTGGGGGTATGTACGTCCCCTACGTCCCCTATGTCCACCGCGGGCGGTTGTTCGCGGGATATGGCACAAGCGAAAGGCAGGGTTGAGTTATGGCGGATGAGCGTGTGAAAACCGGAGAGGTTGGCTTTTGCCCGCACTGCGGTGAGGTAGCGGATGTGGTGGTGCCGGCGGGGGACCGGCTGCAGGCGCGATTGCTGGCGGCGAATGCCCGGCTTTGGTCCCGAATGCCGCCCGTGCCAGGTTTCAGCGGCACGGGAACTGCACGTGTGGGCCGCACCAGGCTGGCTGGAGCAATCGCGATCCTGGGGGGAGCGAGCGAGAACGCTGTGAAGATTATCAGGAAGGCGGGCTACCGGCCCCTGTGTAGCTCGGAACTGGAGGCCCTGTGTATGTGTCTGAGCGAAATGCAGGCCGAGCTGGTCGAGGCAGAGGAAGCCCTGCGGGAGTTGCTGGGCGAGCCGGTGGACCTACTCCGACTGGCGACAGAGTGCCGAGAGTCGACGTTTGCAGGTGAGGGTGGCGATGACTGAGCGCGTGCTGCCGCTGCTAGATGGTGTGGGGATCTCCGCCGAGGCGGCCCGACTGCTGCCGCTGGAGGTGACCTGGGCGGTGGAGGAGGAGATCTATGGCGAGGCGGATTACCGCGGCTGGGAAGACATGTCGCCGGCGGGCCTGGCCGGTGGCCGGCTGCAGCTGGCGTACCTGGGCGGCAAAGCGATCGAGACGGTTGAAGCGGCCCGGGGTGAGCATGTGACCGTGAACCAGGTTAGCCGCAGCGGCCTGTGCCAGCTGCGGGTCGTGCGGCTGGGGCGGCCGGTGGATGCGGAGCACTACCTGGGGCTGGCGCCAGCGAATGCGCAGGCCTGGGCCTGGGTGGACCGGCGCAGCGGGCAGGACGTGCACACCCTGTGGCTGTTATGGAACTGAGTGGAGGTTGGAATGTTTGATTTGGACGGGCACCCGGCGCTGACCGATAACTTGCGCTACCGCTATGCCTCGACTTGGAGTGGCAAGGCGGACGCGGTGTGCCAGGTGCGCATCTTTGCGCCCGCGGGCAAGCCCTCGGTAGTGGTGGTCAGTGAGTTGGCCGAGAACACCGGCACCAGCGTGACGAATGCCTGCGAACGTCTTGTGGCTGAGCTGCAGAAAGCGTTTGAGCTGCCGGCGGACACGGTTTGGGTGGAGCACTGGCGCGAGGATGGACGTATGCCGAGATCCGCATGGGGGACAGGAGAGAGCTTTGACGTGATCGAGCTACTGGGATTGCCAGGCGTACGTCGTTGGAGGCGGTTGTCGCCGGAGAAGATGGCAGCGTTGCTGGAGGCCGGCGATGGAGACTGATGGGCGGCCGGCGCGGTGGACCTGCAAGTGTGGGTACACGCTGGGGCTGGTGCCGGAGCGGCCGCGAAAGGTACGCAGCCTGGTGCTGCTGCCGCGGGCGTGGCCGCCGACCGACTGGCCGCCGAAGACGTTGGTGGAGGCCAGCCTGGTGACGCTGACGGGCAAGGCGGTGGTGCGCTGCAGCCGCTGCGGACGCACGCGCACCTGGCATGCGGCGGCGTATGCGACGCAGGATTTTTTGGAGCGCCGAGCGGCGCGGAAGGAGCAAAGCGATGGGTGAGCAAGTGATGGTGGATTTGAAGTTGATCGACCCAAACCCGTACCAGATGCGGCAGGCAGAGGACCCGGCCGCGGTGGCGGAGCTGGCGGCGAGCATCCAGCGCAGCGGGCTGCTGGAGCGGCCCTCGGCGCGGCGGGCCGGCGACCGCTGGCAGCTGGTGTTCGGGCATACGCGGCTGGCCGCCTTCCGACTGTTGGCCAAGCAAGACAGCCAGTATGCGCAGATGCCGCTGGAGGTGGTGGGCGAGCTGGACGACCGGCAGATGTTTGAGCTGGGGCTGGCTGAGAACCTGAAGCGCCGGCAGCTGAACGCGATCGAGGTGGCGCATGCGCTGAAGACCTACATGGAGCAGTTCGAGGCGACCAGCGAGGAGGCCGGCGAACTGTTCGGCCTGCAGGCGAGCACGGTGCGCGGGAAGGTGCGGCTGCTGGAGTTGCCGAAACCGGTGCAGGAGAAGCTGGCGGGCGGGGAACTGAGCGAGGGGAATGCGAGGGTTTTAGTGTCGCTTTTGAAAGTCGGATTTGATGACCAGGAGCTGCAGGCCGTGCTTCAGAAGGCGGATAGTTGGCACGATGGCAACATCGAGACTTCTGCTGAATCAGCTCTCAGACAAAAGACTATCCTGCTTGCGAGAGAGTCCGAGAAAAAAGTTAGAAAGGGCCGTTGGAAGCTCGACCTCAAGGCAGGGGGATTTGGCCAATTCCCCCTGGTGGAGGAAGGGCAGTTTGATCCTGAGGTAGCGGAGCACCTGAAGTCTCCACCTGCCTGCTCAGGCTGCAAATTCCGGGTGACATTGCGGCGCAATCAATATTGCGGCCTGGCGGCTTGCTACGATCAAAAAAGCAATGCCTGGTTTGGAATGCTTTTAGCACAGGCCAGCAAGAAAACTGGAGTTCCACCTTATCAAAAAGGAGATGGCAAATATGCAATGGTTGGCTATGGCGATAGCTGGGAAAAAATATTGGAGAAAAAAGATTTTGCCGAAGTGCGCTTGTTGGTAAACGATGATACATGGCGAGAGTTTAAAGGCCTCCCCAACAACATCGTGCCGGTTTTGGTGGGTGGGGCGCTGAAGGCGGCGGGGCAGCAATACGGGTCGCCGTATGGAGAAGCTGATCGCAAAGCCCGGCTGCGCTCACGGCGGAAGCCGGCGGTAAAGGCTTTTTTGCGAACGGTGGCCGGCGAGCACTTCGCCGACCGATTGGAGGGCGTACCTCAGCAGGTCCTGAAGGATTATATGGACGAGGCAAGGCCCTATGATTTGCCGTCCACATGGGGGAAGAGCTTTAAGTCGGAGCAGCGCCGGGAAATGGTTGCGTGGTATACGCTTTGGCGACACATGCCTGAGCCGACGTTGGATGGGGATAGTTACTGGCAAAAGATAGCCACCTATCTGGAGGGGCAGGCCAAGTTTTGGGGTTTCGAGTTGCCAAATGATGTTCGGCAAGCTGCTGAGCGCGAGCATAAGGCCGTTGCTGCGGAAACGGCCGCCAAGAAAGCCAAAGGCAAGGCGAGGAAGAAGGTAAAATAACAAACGGAGGGGAGTTATGAGATTCTTGCGTGAAGAGTTGAGCACAGGTGACTACAGGAATTTTGTTTTTCAAAATGCTGTGGGGGCTGAGGTAAGGGTGCATGTATCTGGAACCCTGCAGGCATTAAGGTCTTTGCATGTGGACAGGCCTTTATACGGCGAGCTTGGGCTGCGTGCAATTGCTGCAAATGCAGCCGAACGCCATCCTGATAGGGAGCAAGGTGTTGTCCCTTTGCAGACCGATAATGTCGACGAATTTCTGCCGATTGTGTTGCAGATTGGGGGGTGGATGAATGGTTGGGTACTGAAGCAGGGCAGTCATTTTGCCTACGACACCCAACCTATTCCTGATCACCTGCCTGCCTTCAGGGTTGGCCGGGATGAACGGGTTCGGTTTGAGACAGCCTCCGAGTGCCTGGAGCATCTGATCGCCCAAGCAGCCGAGGAGTATCAGCAAGAAATTGCTTTGCGACTAGGTGCCTTAGAATAAGTTCTTCGGAGAGGATATTGTGGCGAGGTTTCTCAAAGTTCTGCATCCTAGTAAGTTCAGCATTCAAGCCAGACCAACCGACTGGAGGCGTCTTACCCCGTTTCAATATTGGACTTTCCCATACAACACAGGCTCGCCACTGCCCTTTGAGCTGGAGGTGACCGATGTTCCCTATGAGCTCAACATTGTTTTTCTTTCGCAGCTTGATCTCTACATAAGGACAAGGCAAGACGAAGTGAGAGAATTTCCGCATTTTGAAAACATTCAAGCTTTCAAAGCAGAATATCGGTTTTCAGTGCAGGGCGAAGAAAATTTTGAGCTTTGGTCAGGCAAACCTGATGCCCCAGGCTCACGAATGCTTATTTTTGCGGACCAAGTAAACCCTACCACAATTATTTGGAGCCTGATTTCAGTTATTTTCGGCGCGATCCTGGGATGGTTGCTGTGAAAATGACCTTATCTTTTCACTAACTGATTGATCATCTTTTGCTGCTCGATGAGGATGGCCAGGAGGACTTTCTCCAGGGGGATGACCAGGGGCAATTGGTCCATGAGCTTGAGGTTCTCGGCCGCAGCCAGGTAGAGCTGGTCGAAAGCTTGCTGGTCGGCCTGGCGGAGGGTGTTGCGGAAAGCCAGCAGCTCCGCCGGCATGGAATGGGGGCTAATTTCGCTCATTTTGGGCGCCAACTGCTTGACAAGACTTATCATAGCACAGGTGTTCTGTTAGAGTCCAGCGCATGGATCTGATGCGCTTGATGGCCCCAGGCCGGCCGCTGTTTGCGGTGCTGGTTGGCCCGCACCCCCAACGGGAAGCATTGCTGGACCTGATCGCAGCCCTGGCATTTGCCGGCCCGGTGCACGTGCTGGATGGCGGCAACCACTTCGACCCGATCCGGATCGCCTATCGAATACGAGCCCATACCCCTGACCTGATGACCTACGCGGACCGTATCCGGGTGGTGCGAGCCTTCACCTGTGTGGAGGTGCTGCGAGCCCTGCAGGCCCAGGAGGCTGGCCCTCCGCTGATCATCATGGACATGCTGGCCACCTTCTACGACGAGGCGGTGAGCCACCGCCGCAGCGGCTTGCTGGTGGCGGAGTGCCTGCAGGAGATCCGCCGGCTGAAAGCCCCAGTGCTGGCCAGCGTGCGCAACGGCCAGCCGGCCGATGGGCCGCGGGCGCACTTGTTGCAGGCGCTGGTCGATGCCGCCGACCTGGTGGATGAGCCGAGCGAACGGCTGGCCGCGCCGGCAGAACTGAGGCTGTTCTGATGGGGCGCACGACGCAGACCGTGACCGACTTCATCCGCCAGATGGAGAGCCAGCTGGGGCCGGTGGGCAAGGCGCTCACGCCAGAGGAGCGCATGATCCTGCGGCGGCTGTTCAGCGGCGCCCGGCGGCACATTGCAGCGATCACGATGAGCGGGCACCTGCTGCCCTTCGAGATGGTGCTGCTGGCGATGCAGCTGGAGCAGCAAAAACAGCTGGACGAGCTGCGGGCGCAACTGGAGGGCGGAGAGTGAGCACAGAGATCGGCTGGCTGTTGGACCTGTATGCCGACGAGCGCCGGCGCGGCCTGGTGCTGTGGCTGGCCTGCAAAGACGGCCGGCGGCTGCAGCTGCAGCAGGCATTCCCGATCACGTTCTATGCCACGGGCGACTTCGCCGTGCTGCGCCAGCTGTGGGATTACCTGCGCAAGCAGCCGGTGCACACGCTGCGCGAACGAACCAGCAGGCAAGACTCGACCGGGCAGGTTTTTGATGTGATGGCGATCACGGTGTTGAACCCAGCCCTGCAGCCGCGGCTGTTCCGGGAGGTGGAGGAGCGCTTTCCGCAGCTGACCTATTTCGACTGCGATCTGAGCGTGTCGCTGCGCTATGCGGCCGCCTTCGATGTTTTCCCGATGAGCCTGTGCGAAGTGGATATCGAGGATGGCTGGGTAAAGGCAATACGGCCGCTGAACAGCCGCTGGGAGGTCTTCCCGGAGGAGCCCAGCCTGCGGTTGCTGCGCATTTTCCCGGACACGGACCCGCTGCATGAGCGGCCGCGGGTGCTGCACCTGCAGAGCGAGCAGCGTCAGCACCAGATCCCGCTGAGCTCTGCGCGGCTGCTGATCAGTGGGATGAACAGCTTGTTGGCGTTGGAGGACCCTGACCTGATCCTGGCTGAGCGAGGCGACACCTGGTTGTTCCCCTTGCTGCGGCGGGCGGCCAAGAAGGCCGGCATGGAATTCAACCCCAATCGGGACAAGAGCCGGCCGCCCCGGGAGATCCGGGAGAACAGCTATTTCTCCTATGGGCGGGTGATCTACCGCGGGCAGCAGACCCACCTGTTCGGGCGCTGGCACATCGACGGGAAGAACGCCACGACCTACAGCCACTATGGGGTGCAGGGCGCCATCGAGCAGGCCCAGGTGAGTGCGATGCCGGTGCAGGAGATGGCACGCAAATCGCCCGGGTCCGGCATCACGGCGATGTTCACGCTGACCACGCTGCGGCGCGGCCACCTGGTGCCGTATGAGAAGCTGCGGGTGGAAAGCCCAAAGACGCTGCGGCAGCTGTATGCGGCCGACAAGGGCGGGCTGATCTACCAACCTACACTGGGCCTGCATTGCCACGTGGTGCAGATCGATTACTCCTCGATGTATCCCTCGATCATGGCGCTGTGGAACGTCTCGCCCGAGACGGTGGGGGTGGCCAGCGAGGTGGTCAAGAAGGTGCCGGAGATCGACCTGGTGATCGACCAGACCCGGCGGGGCGTGGTGGCGGAGACGCTGGCGCCGTTGCTGGAGAAACGCCTGGCGATCAAAGCGATGCTGGCCGAGATGGCGAAGGACAGCCTGGAGTACCAGGCGCTGGAGGCACGCAATACGGCGCTGAAGTGGTTGCTGGTGGTGTGCTTTGGCTACCAGGGCTATAAGAATTTCCGGGAAGGCAAGGTTGAGGCGCATGAGGCGATCACGGCGTTCAGCCGGGACGCCTTGCTGCGGACCATGCGCATTGTCGAAGAGCTGGGCTTTGAGGTGCTGCACATGTACGTGGACTCGCTGTGGATCAAGCGGGCCGATGAGCGGCCGATCAGCCAGGAGGAGGTGCGGCGCGTGCTGGACAAGGTGGAGAAGGATATCGGCCTGCCGATCTCGGTGGAGGCGCGCTACAAGTTCGTGGCGTTCCTGCCGGCACGCGGCAACGCAGAGGTGCCAGTGCCGAACCGCTACTTTGGCCAACTGGAGGATGGCAGCTGGAAGGTGCGCGGCACACCCAGCCGGCGGCACGATACACCGCGGCTGGTGAGCGAGCTGGAACAGGAATTGCTGGAGTGCCTGGGCGGGAGCGGCCACCCAGCCGGCCGGGTGCAGGATGTGGTGACCTTGCTGCGGCAGCGGGTGGATGAGATGCGCAGCGGCGGGGTGCCGCTGGAGAAGCTGGTGGCCAGTGTGAACATCAGCAAACCACCGGGGGACTATCGGGTGCGGTCCAGCGCGGCGACGGCCGGGCTGCAGATGGAGGCGGCCGGTCGGCCGGTGCGGGCCGGCCAGCTGGTGCGCTTTGTGTATGTGCGCGGCGAGCCGCGGGTGCATGCCTGGGAAGGCGGGGGCGGCTTGCGCGGCAAGCAGATAGACACCAGCCGCTATGTGGACCTGATCTTGCGGATGGCGGTGACCTTCCTGCAGCCGTTGGGGGTCAGCGAGACGATGCTGCGGGCGTGGGTGGTGGAGCGGGCCTGGTATGGACCGGGGCCGGAGGAGTTTGCGCTGGGCGAGCGGCTGGAGATGCCATCGCTGAGGTAAAAAAGACTCAGAAGAAAAAAAATAAAAATTGTTTATTACTTGAGTTTGTTCTAAGGTTTTTGTTTAAGTTAGATTTGAATTCCGTAAGGCAAACAAGTTTTTAAGGTCGTCGTGTGAAAAGCTACAGTATTATGTGTCAGGAGCAAGAATTTGTTCCCTGATGAAAGCAAACCGCCACGAGCTAGCACTCGCGGCGGTTGCGGGAAACGGTGCATTTTCTGCACGGTGTACGACAATAATAAGGCTGTGTGCTTAGGATTGTCAAGTTTTTCAATAGGATACACCATTCCCGCCGCTTTCTGATGTTTCTTCTTGAGACAACAGAAAGGAGGGCAATCATGGGTTTGGAACCCTTTGCCGTAGCGGTTCTTGCCGGACTATTCGTTTTGCTGGTAGAACGAGTATTGATGGCTAAACCCTAGAAAAAAAGGCCGCCGGAGCCCTCCGGCGGCCTTTTTGATTGACATTGCATTTGTTAGCGTGATAAGCTGACGGCTGACAAGAGAGCTACTTCCCGGTAATCCATGGGAAGTCCGGCGGAAGATGAGCGCCCGCCACTAGATTCCAAAAAACGGAGTCTGGTGGCGGGCGTTTTTTTTGTTTGGGAGGCCCAGGGTGCCGATCGAGAACAAGGACATGACCTACACCCAGCTGGGGCTGGGGGCGGAGTTTGATGCGCTGGAGGACGACGGGGCACCCAGCGCACAGGACGCGGCGGATATCAGCGCGGCAGCTCGAGAGGCCCTGATGTTGTTGGTGCGGGGCGATAGGCGAGCCTGGGCCGCAAAGGACGGCGCGTCGCTGCCGCATGAGCTGCCAAAGTGGCTGGACAGTTTTGTGTGGCTGCTGGGCCGCGGCTGGCCGTGGCGGCAGGCGACTTTTATCGCCTGGCTGGCCAGCCCGCGCAAAAACCGCTGGCCACCGACGCAGGAAGAGCTGGCCACGCAGGTGCTGGGGCTGAGCAGCGACCGGAGGCTGAGCGTGTGGCGACAGAAGAACCCCATGATCGAGACGACGGTGGGGATGCTGCAATCGGCCGAGCTGTACCATGCGCGGGCAGATGTGTTGGCGGCACTTAAAGAAGTGGCGGCTGAGGCAGATTACAAGGCGCACCCGGACCGCAAGATGTTCCTGGAAATGACGGGGGACTATGTGCCGATCAGCCAGCTGAAGGCGATGCTGCTGAAGGGTGATTTCAAAACCAAGCGTGGGGTTGAGGACCTGAGCGATGAGGAACTGATCCAGCTGAGCCAGGGCGACTGGGGCGTGCTGGCCAAAGAAGGGGAGCCGAACGGCAGTGATGCTGAGCCAACCAAACACGCTGGTTAGCCCGACGGACGCCAAGCGCGAGCTGGCGCGGCGCGAGCTGGGCCGGCGGCGGCTGACCGCGGCCACAGAGTACCTGCTGCCCTGGTACGAGACGCAGCGATTCCACCGGCTGATCGACCATGCCCTGGAGGACGCCGAGCGCTATGTGCGCACGCGCGGCCGGGAGGGCTACGGGCGGCACATCGTCCTGACCCCACCGCGCTACGGCAAGAGCGAAAAGGTGTCCAAGGTGTTCCCGGCCTGGTTCCTGGGGAAGAACCCGGACATGCGGGTGATCCTGGCGTCTTACGGCGCCGACCTGGCGCACGGCAATTCGCGGGCGGTGCGCGACATTATTCTCTCGGAGCAGTATGCCGGCATCTTTGGCCAAAAGGCGCTGGTGGATGAGCCGGTGGGGTTGGACCCGGACAGCCGGGCGGTGAGCGGCTGGGAGCTGGCGGTTCCGCACCGCGGCGGCCTGGCGGCGGCAGGCGTGGGCGGGCCGTTGACCGGCAAGGGCGCGCACCTGATGGTGATCGATGATCCGTATAAAGACCGCGAGCAGGCCGAGAGCGCGGCCTACCGGCAAAAGGTGATCGATTGGTGGAGCTCGGTGGCTTACCAGCGGCTGGAGGACTTTGCGGCGGTGGTGCTGGTGCAGACGCGCTGGCACCCAAACGACCTGGCCGGATACCTGATGAGAGAGATGCTGCACAACCCGGATGCGGACCAGTGGCGGGTGCTGAGCCTGCCGACGGTGGCCCCGGAGGAAAGCGAATACGCCAAGGATGAGAGCGAGCAGCGGTCGGCCCTGGCCCAAGGCATTTATTTGAACTTGAAAGACCCGTTAGACCGGCAGCCTGGCGAGGTGCTGTGGCCGGGCAAGTACGGACCAGAGCAGGTGCGCCAGATCCGGGCGAACACGGCGGCGCACGACTGGCTGGCGCTGCACATGCAAACACCGCGGCCGCGCACGGGCGGTTTTTTTGCGAAGGAATGGCAGATGGTAGACCGGGCGCCGGAGAACTTGCGCTGGTTCCGGGTGTGGGACCTGGCGACCAGCGAGAGCGCCAAGGCCGACTACACCTGCGGGGCGGCGATCGCGTTTGACCCGGATGGGGTGCTGTACATCCGCGACCTGCGGCGTTGGCGGGCGGCCTGGCCGGAGAGCCGGCGGCGGCTGGTGGAGATCTCCGGGGAGGTGCCGGCCGGCGAGATCTGGGGGCTGGAGAATGTGGCCTTCCAGCTGGCAGCGATCCAGGACTTGCGGGCGGAGCTGCAGAGCCGACCGATCTATGCGGTGAAACCTGAGGCGGGCAAGGAAGAGATGGCTTTGCCGCTGCAGACGCTGAACGACCTGGGGCGGGTCTGCCTGGTGCGCGGGCCGTGGAACCGGGACTTTGTGGAGGAGGCCAGCGTCTTCCCGCGGCCGGGTGAGAAGGACGACCAGATCGACACAATCACCAAGGGCATGCAGCTGGCCCGCGAGTACGAGAAGAAGCACGGGATCAGCGGCGCGAAGCTAGTGGGTTTCGCGTAAACGAGGAGCAGGCATGGGCATATTTGACAAGTTAGGGCTGGGGCTGGGCAGCGTACTGGGCAATGTGGCGGGCGGGGCGGTGGGCGCCTACCGGCAGGCGGTGGGGGCACCGGCCAAAGCGACGGTGCCTGGGCCAGCGTTGGTGAGTGGAGACCGCGAGCGAGCGATGCCCAGCCTGGCGGTGGCCTACAACCAGCAGGACCTGTACCAAAGGCTGGCGTGGGTAAGCATGGCGATCTCGGCCGTGGCGCAGCAGGCGGCCGGCGGCTTGTTTAACGTGGTGCAGCTGGAGGGCGAGGAGGCGCGCGATATTCCTAACCATCCCTACGAGCTGCTGCACCGGCGGCCAAACCCGCTGTGGGCCGGTTTCGAGTTCTGGCGGGCGTTCTTTTCGTACCAACTGTTAACCGGCAACGCCTACGCCTGGCTAAACAAAGCGCATGCCACGGCGCCAATCCAGGAGATGTGGCTGGTGCCGAGCCACAAAATACAGCCGGTGCCGGACGGCAGGCAGGGGATCCGCGGCTACAAGTACGATCCGGGCGGCGGCGCCCCAGTCGTTTATCTGGATCCCTGGGAGGTGCTGCACACGCGCGAATTCCATTCGATGAATATGTACGTGGGGCTGTCGCGGATCTCGCAACTGGCGATCGTGGCGCAGGGCGACCTAGCGATGCAGAAGCACAACACGAGTTATTTTCACGACCAGGGCGGACGGGTGCCCGGGCTGCTGGCTTTCCCTGATCCGATCGGCGATGAGGAGTGGGCGGAGCTGAAGGCCCAGGTGAAGCAGGCGGACAAAGAGCAGCGGATGATGATGCTGCGTAATGTGGGGGTTGGCGGCGTGAACTGGGTGGCGACCTCGATGACGCGCAAGGACATGGAATTCCTGGCCGGTCGCGAGGCCAACCAGGAGGAGATCTTCAACTGGCTGGCGCCGGGGCTGAACAGCTGGCTGGCGGTGAACAGCACAGAGGCCAATTCAAAGAGCGGCCGGGACGCTTTTTACGAACTGAGCGTGTGGCCGCTGCACAAATTGTTGGGCGAGAAAGTCACCAGCCAGCTGCTGCCGAGCTACGGCAAGAACCTGCTGGGCAACTTTGAGGATGTGCGGCCGAGGGACACCGAGCTGCGCCTGCGGGAGCAACTGGCCTACGAGCGCACACACACGGTGGACGAGGTGCGCAAGAAGTACTACAGCGAAGCTCCACTGCCCGGAGGACGGGGCGGGCAGCTGGCGCGGGATATGGGCGGTGACCTGGAACGGCTGGACACGAACACGGCTCTGCCGGCCGAAAAGGCAGTGCGCCGGCCGGGCGCTGAGAAGGAGCGAGAGCAGTTCCGCCGCTATGCCCAGAAGCGGTTGGAGGAAGGCAAACCGGAGAAGGTGGGCGAATTCCGGTTTGAGACCTTGGACGAGGCTGAGCAAACGGAGTTGAAGGCCGAGGTGCTGGGCGGAGACTGGGCGCTGAAACAGCGTTTGCAAGACCTGATCGATGAGGTGAGAGAAGATGCTTGACCCCAAAGAGGTGACTGTTGAGATACGGCGAGACGGCAAGGGCTACCAGGCACACAGCCCGCAGGTGGGCGGCTGCAGAGGCTGGGGCATGACCCGGGTGGATGCGCTGCGCAACCTGGAGGACGCCCTAGCCGTCGAAGCGGCCACACGGCGGAATGGCCGCCGGCCACCCCCCGACGCGTTGTATGTTGGATAGCTACCGGCAGATCGACCAGGCCGCGGATGCGCTGGCGGCGCGGGGCGTGGAGTTGGACGCGGCCTACAAGCGGCGCGACCGGCGCGAGCCGGGCCGGGCGCAGAAGGAGCGGCTGGAGGACCGCCTGGCGAAGGCGGTGCGGCAGCTGTTCGCGGCGCAGCAAGCGGCGGTGCTGTATTTTGCTGAGGGTCTTCGACCCTCAGCAAAATCTGACCTGTGGCTGCAGCTGGGGGAGCTGGGCTTGAGCGATGAGGAGGCTGAGGCGGCGATCTTGCTGGTGCTGAGCGAGGCCGGCGCCCATGCGACGGAGCTGTTCGCCCAGCAGGCCTCGATCGGGCTGGACCTGGCGCTGTATCAAACCCTGGCCACGGGCCATGTGCGCAGCCAGTTCGGGGAGCTGATCACGAACATCAACCAGGCGACGCTGCGAGCGGTGCAGGAGGCGGTGGCGCTGTATTTGGAGACGCCGGGCATGCGGCTGCGCGACCTGGTGGAGATGCTGCCGTTCGGCAAAGAGCGGGCGATCCTGGTGGCCCGCACGGAGATCACCCAGGCGTATGGGGAGATCAACCGGCTGGCCGGCGAGCAGCTGGCCAGAGATTTCCCGGACGTGGAGGTGGTGGAGACCTGGTTTACCAACCGGGCGCCGAATGTGTGCCCGGTGTGCCAGGGCTTGGATGGGGTCTCGCGGCGGCCCGGCGAGCCATTCGTGCACCGGAGCAGCGGCCAAAAATACCACAGCCCGCGCGATACGCACCCGGGCTGCGGTTGCTGGACGCATGTGCGCACGGCGATCCTGGAGGAGGCGAGATGACGGAGATCCACATCCGGATCGAAGGCGGCCCGGAGGTGCAGGCGATGTTGAGGGCCTTGCCGCCGCAATTGGAGCGCTCGGCCGAGGCAGCCGGCAAGGAATTTGCCGGCGTGGTGCTGGAGCAGGATGGTGTGCTGGCCTACCCACCGACCGGGCCGGGCAGCCAACCCCCGGCGCCCTATTACCAGCGCGGGGTGGGCATGCAATACAGCAACGGGTACAACGATCTGCGCTCGGAGCGTTACGGCGCCAGCTTCAGCGTGTCGGCGCGGGGCTACCGCACGGAGGTGGGCAATGCGGCGAGCTACGCGGAGCACCTGGGCGGCGTGAAGCAGGCGCGGCATATGGCCGCGCTGGGCTGGAGGCGCTTGATCGATGCGGCGCGCAGCAAGCTGGGCGAGGGCCGGCGGATCTATGTGCGCTGGATCGAGCACGGGCTGCAGCGGCTGGGGTTGAAATAGAGCGCCGCGCTTGACAGGCGCCGAGGTTTTGCAGTAAGGTTGCGCATGTCGCCGGGCTGAGGCCTTGGCGGCGGACAATAGAGCTACTTCCCGGTAACCCATGGGAAGTCAGGCGGAAGATGAGCGCCCGCCACTAGATTCCAAAAAACGGAGTCTGGTGGCGGGCGTTTTTTTTGTTGTTTTGGCTCGTGGGAGGAGCCGGGCATGGAGAGATACCGGATCGATGCAGCGATGAAGGTCAAGGCCCTGGACGACATGGTGCTGGAGGTGCTGGGAATGCCCTACGGCGGGCCATTCGATGGGCGCGATGCAGACGGCCAGTATTTCTCACCGCGCACCAACCGACGCGAAGAGTTTTTCCCAGAGCCAGTGGCGGTGTACTACCACGGTTATCGAGAGGATGGGCGTGGGCCAGACGGCGAGCCCAAATACGTGGGCCGCACGGTGAGCTCAGAGGAGCGCAGCGACGGAGTGTGGTACCGCATCCTGCTGGACCAAACCAGCGCTTTGGCGCGGCGCCTATGGGAGGCAGCGCGCGAAGGAATGCTTAGGGCCTCATCTGGCTCGGTGAACCACCTGGTGCGGGTCGATGAGGATGGGCATATCCGCGAATGGCCGGTGGCCGAGATCAGCCTGCTGGATCTGTCACTGGGGCAGGCGCCGGCCAACCCATATGCGGTGGCGCTGCCGGTTTTGAAGAGCATTTACAAGCAGGCGGGCATCGACCTGCCTGAGGGGCTGGAGACCAAACCAGAGGCCGCGGAGGTCCGGGGCAAGGAAGCTCCTGGGCGCGGCGGAGCAGGGGCCAGCCAGACCAACCAACCCAACCAATCCAAAGGAGTGAAAGCGATGGAACCTGAAATTAGCCAAGCGCAGCTGGAGGCTGCGCGCCTGGAGGGCCGCAAGGCGCTGCAGGCCGAGCTGGACGCCGAGGCAAAGCGCCAAAAGGAAATCGAGGACGCCAAGGACGCGGCGGTTAAGGCGGCCCAGGCGGCCTGGGAGGAAGAGAAGAAAACGCTGGAAGAGTCGGCCACCAAAGGCCGCCGGCTGCCAGACAACCCCGACGAGCTTCCCGACCTGCTGAAGTATGCGGAAACGGCCAAGTACGACAACCTGGACGATGGCGCCCTGGCGCTGACCATCGGTGTGTTGAGTGCGGCCAAGGCCGGCGGACGCTCCCGTGGCGGAGCGAGCGATGGGGCGTTGAAGGCCCTGGCGATCCGCACAGTGGAAGCCAAGGCCGAGGTGCAGCGCCGGCAGAACAGCCGGGTGCTGCGGGCGATGAAGGCGGCTGGGATGCCGCTGAAAGCCAATGAACTGAACCAGACCACGCTCGCTGATTATGGCGATGAGTGGGTGGGCGAAGCCTACTCGAATGACCTGTGGCGTCGGATCGTTGAGGAGGGCAGCATTGCCGGCAAGATCCCTGCCGTCGAAGTGCCGCATGGGGTGGAGGCGATCAACATCCCCCTCGAGGGCGCCCCGCCGAGTTTCTACAAAGTGGCCCAGGCAGCTGACCTGGAGGACGGGGCGCTGAGCCGCCCGGAAGTGACGGTGCCGGCATCGCGGCGCGGCACCGGCAAGCGCCAGCTGACGATGGGCAAGATCGGCGCCCGCACGGTTTACGCGGGCGAGCTGGAGGAGCAGAGCTTCGTGCCGTGGGCAGAAGAGCTGCGCGCTTCGATCGTGCAGGAGGGCAAGGAGGTGATCGATCACATCGCGATCGATGGCGACAAGACCACCACCGCAAGCACCAACATCAACGATATCGCCGGTACGCCGGCTGGGAACGAGGCCTTCCTGATCGCGGACGGCTTCCGGAAATTGGCCTTGCTGGGTGGGTCAGGCAGCAATGCGCGGGATGCCGGCGAGACCTTTGACGCCAGCGATTTCCTGGAGACGGTGAAGTTGATGGGCCTGGGCGGCCGCAATGCAGGCAACAAGGACAAGGTCGAATTCATCCTTGACATGTGGACGCACTGGGCAAGCCTGGGCCTGGCCGAGGTGAAAACGCGTGATGTGTTTGCGGCGCCGACAATCGAGGCAGGCACCCTGACGAGCATCTGGGGCTACCAGGTCCAGGCGACCGGCAACATGCATCGGGTCAACCAGGACGCGAGCTATGGCCTGAAGGCCAATGCGGCAGGCAAGATCGACCTGGACACAGTGACCAACAACACGCGCGGCGCGATCCTGGCAGTGCGCTACGACCAATGGCGCCTGGGCTACTGGCGCCGGATGACGATCGAGGTGACGCGCTACCCCTCCAGCGACGCGAACGAGATCGTGGCGCTGGCGATGCTGGGCCTGATCAACCGCGACGCAGAAGCCGCAGCAATCTCCTACAACGTCAAGGTCTAAAACCGCAAATCAAAGTGGGCTGGCCTGACCGGCCAGCCCACTGAGGAGGAAATTATGTTGCAACAACTACACAGGGGCAGCGCCCGATTGAGTGACCTGGTGGATGGCCAGTTGGCGAAGGGCCTGCTGGCGCAGGGCGGCGGCCTGGCGTTTTACCTGGACCCGGAGCGCGGCAATGATGCCGATGATGGGCTGAGCCCGGAGACGGCGTTCCGCACGCTACCGGCAGCTTACGCGGCGCTGCGCGACGGCCGGCAGGATGTGCTGTTCTACATCGCCGGGGCGGGCAGCGTGAAGCTGGAGGCGAGCTTCACCTGGAGCAAATCCTACGCCCACCTGGTGGGGGTTTGTGCCCCGACCCAGGCCGGGCAGCGGGCGCGCATCTTCCAGGCGGAGGCCGCGGAGGATGTGAGCCCACTGATCACAATCAGCGGGCAGGGCTGTGTGTTTGCCAACCTGTACATCTTCCAGGGAGTGGATGATGACGGCAGCCTGGTGAATGTGCGGGTGAGCGGCCAGCGCAACTTTTTCGAAAACGTACATTTCGCCGGCGGCGGGCACGCCAGCCAGGCGATCGATGGCGGGGCCAGCCTGCAGATCTCGGGCGGCAGCGAGAACACCTTTGTGCGCTGCACGATCGGTGTGGACACGATCGCGGCCGGGGCTGGCATGGCGGCCCTGGTGTTCGCGGCCACGGGCGGCGCGGCGCGCAATCGTTTTGTTGATTGCGATTTCACGCTACAGGCCGGCCATGCCGGGGCGATCTTCGTCGAACTGCTGGGCAATGCTGGCCTGGACCGTTACCAGCTATTCCGCGATTGCGCGTTCATCAACCTGGCCAGCACGGCGCTGACCCAGGCGTTTGCGGTGGCCGGCGGCCTGGACCCAGCAAACAAGCGCATCCTGCTGAAGGACTGCGTGATGGTGGGTGCGGCCAAGTGGGACAACGGCGACAGCGGCCTGGTGTACGGAAACATGGGCGCGGTGGTGGCGGATGACCTGGGCGGGGCCCTGGTGGCGCTGCAGGAATAGCCTAAGCTGCGGGGCGGGCCAATAAGGCCCGCCCCGTGAGCACTGAAAGGAAAGCTAGATGCGAATCGAGATCTTGAACGGCTACCGCGGCCGGCGCAGCAATGAGTTTTACCTGGCGCCTGGGATGGTGGTGGAGGCCGGCGAGGAGGACGCCAAGCACTTGATCGAGACGGGGCATGCGGCGCCGAGCTCGCGGAAAGCGACCTACAGCCTGAAGCGCGGCCCGCTGCGCAAGGGCGAGGGCCGGCCTGAGCCGGATGAAATCGCCCAAGACCGAGCCGAGAAGATCTTGAGCGTCCGGGAGTCTGAGCTGGCCAGGATGAGCAAGGACCAGCTGAGGCAGCTGTTGGCCGAGCTGGGTGTGCAACCGGGGCCAATTGCCCGCTTTAACCACAAGAGCCTGGTGGCGGAAGTTTTGAAGGCGGAGGCGGCTGACACCGCCGTTGCTGTGGAAACGGAAGTAGTCGAGGAGTAAGCCGGTGCCCGAAGAACCCGAAACCCCCCCTTACGTGCCGCCGACGATCAGCGACGGGTACTGCACGCTGGCCGAGTACAAGGCCTATCGCGGCATTGCGGAGGAGGTGATCAAGGACGATGCGGTGCTGGCGGCGCTGATCGAGAGCGCCAGCCGCTACATCGACCGGCAGACCGGGCAGACCTTTTGCGGCAAGGCGGCCACACGTTTGTATGAGCCGCCGGCCGGCCGAGAGCTGGCGCTGGAGGCCGCCCTGCAGACGCTGAGCGGCCTGGTGAATGCGGATGGAACGGCGATCCCCGTGAATGATGTGCGCTTGCTGCCGCTGAACGGCGAATACAAGGATCGCATCCGGCTGAAGGCCGATGTGCCCGGGTGGGGCGTTGAAGAGCTGGTGCAGGTGACCGGCAGCTGGGGGCGCTTTGCGGCCCCGCCGGAGGACATCTGCCTGGCGTGCATGGAGATCGTGCGGGCCGCCGAGATGCGGCGCAGCGGCCAAGGGAGCGAGGCGGTGGCGCGGGTGACGCCGGCCGGCGTGGTGATTACGCCGCAGGACACGCCCAAGCAGGCGATGGCGATCCTCAAGATGTACCGGAGGATGACCTGATGGTTGATGAGACCTTCCACCCCAGCCAGGTGGCGGCTGCGATCGCGGCCAAGGCGCCGCCCAGCGGGTTGACGATCTGCGGGCCGGCGAAGCTGGTGGCGGCGCCGGCGATGGCGCAGCTGCCGCTGATGCAGCCGGCGCCGGGATTCATCGGGGCGATCAATGCACAGCGTGATAGCTACAGCGCCGGCCTGGGCGGGCAGGAGACGATCGACTACACGCTGGTGTGGCGGGTGCTGGTGGCCGAGGTGGGCCAGGGTCTGGGCCTGGCCGAACACTATGAGGGCATGGTGCAGCTGGTGTCGGCGCTGTACAAATTCTTCCGCGAGCATCATGCAATCTCGTTCGAGGGCGGCGTGGCGGTGGATGTGGTGATGGGGACGGTGAGCGCCTTTGGGGTGGTGCCGGCCCCGAATGATGTGCAATTTTTTGGTTTCGACGTTGGGGTGCAGATCAAGGAGCTGATCAACTGATGGCTGGACGTGTGCGGGCGATCCGCCCGATCGAGCTGGTGGATGGGCGCCGAGTGCTGCCAGGCACCTGGCTGGATGAGCTGCCGGCGGCGGTCCAGGAAGCGCTGGTGGAAGCGGGCGAGGCGGCGGTGGTGGATACGGTAAAGACCACACCAGCCACCAAGAAGAGCCGTAGGCCGGCAGCAGAGGAGGCGGAATGAGCCGAAGCATAGCCAAGGCGCTGCGGGTGCTGGTGGATGGCTACGAGATGAGCGGCTATGCCCGCAGCCTGGGGCCGCTGACCTGGAACCACGAGTGGGCGCGGGATGAGGCGGTGGGTGTGGAGATGTACGCCTATCTGGCCAACCAGGTGACGCTGTCGATCGGCCAACTGAACGTGGCCTTCGACACGACGCCCGTCAGCGGCCCGCATGAGGTGTTCGCCGGTGGGGAGGGCGAGCACCGGTTGGTAATGGCGGCGATTGGGCGGGGCGGGCTGGCGCCGGCTGCCGGCGACCCCGCTTTTGTCGGGGAGTTTATGCAGGGCAACTACCTGGCGGACCCGGGCCAGACCGGGCAGACCCTGACGGTGCAGATGGATTTTGCGAGCAGCAACCTGGGCGGCCTGCAGAGCCTGTATGCGATTCCCTGGGGGGTGCTGCTGCAGCCGCTGGCCACAGTAGAGGCGGGCAATGAAGACCCCGGCGTGGACAACCCTTTCACGGGGGCGGCCACGAACCACGGCGGCTACATGCTGTGGATGTTGGCCGATGCCGATGACGAAGTGGAGCTGAAACTGCAGGACGCGGACACGAACGAGGACGCCGAGTTCGCCGACCTGGCCAGCAGCGGGCCGATCGCGGCCGGGCCGGCGGCGGGAATCGTGCCGCTGGCACGGGGCACGACGGTGGAGCGCTATACGCGGCCGCAGGTGGTGTTGGGCCAGGCCACGTATGCGAGATACGCGCTGGCCTTTGTGCGCAGTTTTGGGCAATAGATTGCCCGGTCAGTAGACCTTTTGGAGGATGAGATGAGCAGTCGTACGGTCAATAAGTTTTTCAAATTTGCCCTCGAGGACGCCGGCCACGTGATGCGCGACCTGCCGGTCAACACGATCCAGGGCGTGGCGATCACCCAGGAGTGGGTGGACGTGGGCGCACTGCAGGAGGCCTTCAAGACCTGGCTGGCGGGGCGGGGCGATATGCCGCTGAACATTGGCGGGCCAATGGATACGGGGTCTGCCGTGGCGGCCTCGGCCTCTGGCGAGGAGGCCAAGCTGAGCGGCAGCCACACGGTTTTGGTGCCGGTGAACGGCCTGTATACGCCGCTGGTGTTTGGGGTGTACATCGGCATGCGGCGCTACTGGACGACAGGCGACCCGGTGTTCGGCATCGCCAGCGCCGGTGTTGACGATGGGGTGACGGTAGCCAATTACGCGGTGGACCCGCAGGCGATGACCTACAGCGCCGAGCTGCGCCTGTTCCCCGGCACGAAGAAGCCGGAGTGGGGCACGGCGGCGGTCGCGGCGCACAACCCGAGCTAACAATGGGAAAAGTAATCACAAGTCCCAGTGAACTCTGGAGCGGTACGGTGACGCTGCGCGATCCACTGTACCTGCCGCAGGTGGCCGCCTATGAAGAGGGCCTGGCGCGGGCGCAACTGCTGCCCGAGAACGCGGGCCTGATGGCGGTGTATGGCGCCCTGATGCCGGGCGTGTATGCCTGCATCGAGCGTTTCGATCTGCAGGGTTGGGAGGCCTTCTCCCCTGACCGTTTCCCGGCCCAGCCGCGGGGCGAGGCAGTGAAGCTGGCTGCCTGGTTGGTGAATGAGGTGCGGGCGGTGTACCTGGAGGCCGCGGCGCCGGTCCCAAAAGCGTCAGCGGCTACGCCTACGCCGAAGCCCTTGGACTCGCCAGCAGCCGAGAGCTCCGCTTCGTCCGACGAATAGACCGCTTCGGGGCCGAGGCGGTCTACGGCCGGCCGCCGGGATTTTACGAGCTGGCCTGCCTGGAGCAGGCCGACCTGGTGTACCGGCTGGCGCTGGCGCAGCAGAAGACCCCGGGCGGTTGGGCACAGTGGAACCAGGAGCACCCGGCGGCGGCGCGGGTGCTGGAAGAGGCGGCGCTGGCCGCCCGAGAATTGGGTTTGTTGGAGTAGTGTGCGCGCATGAGTGATCCCCAGATCCGGCTTATTTTCCAGGCGGTGAACAACACCGCCGGGGAGATCCAGAAGATCGATAAAGATCTGGCTGGCATGATCACGCGCGCCACGCAGGGCAGCCTGGCGATCGGGGCGGTGGCGCTGGCCACCAAGAAGGCCTACGACCTCTCGAAAGAGGGCGCCCAGGCCGAACATGACAAACAGCGCTTTGACCGGCTGGCGCTGAGCATCGGCTCGACCGGGGAGGCGCTGGAGGCCAAGCTGCGGCCACAGCTGCGGGGCATGATCAGCGATGCGCAGATGTGGGCCTCGGTGAGCGATCTGATCGGCTTGGGCCTGGCCAAAGACGAGGAGCAGGCGGTGCGGCTGGCGAAGGTCAGCAGCGCGCTGAACATGAACCAGAACCAGCTGGTGCTGACCCTGGCCAACCAGAGCCGGATGCGTTTCGATCAGCTGGGCGTAGGCCTGGACGGCTTCGACGACAAGTTGAAGAAGCTGAAGGCGAGCGGGTTGGATGTGGAAGCGGCCTTCACCGAGGCCTTCCTGCAGCAGGCCGAAGAGCAGGTGCTGAAGGTGGGGCATGCGGCAGACAGCACCCTGGGCAGCTTTTTGCGGCTGGAAGCCCAGGCCGGCACGGCCTGGACAAATTTCCTGATGCAGCTGGGCGAGTGGGCTGAGCCAGTGATCGATGTGGCCGCCAGCGGTCTGGAGAACATTAACGACCTGACGCGTGCGATGCAGGCGATGGGCGCCACGCCGATCTATGGCAGCGGCTATGTGCAGACCCTGTACGATGTCAACGGTCTGATGCTGACCGGGGCGGAGCTGTTGCAGGCGCACCAGCTGTACGCCGAGCTAGGCGCCGAGGCCTACCACAAGCTGGGGGCCGGCATCACGGCGGCGGGGGGCAGCCAGCAGGCCTGGATGACGGACATGCAGCGCTGGAAGGGGCTGGCGGGCGATGTGGGCGGCGCGGCGGAGGCGGGCCAGGAGATCGGGGCGGCGCTGGCCGGCGGGATCCAGCAGTCCTTGGACGCGATCGACCCGAAATTTGGCGATAAGGTGGCCGGCTGGATGGGCGACCTGGAATGGAAGATGGCCGGCGGCCTGGAATTGCAGGGAATCGGCGAGCAAGTGGCGGCGGCCTGGGAGGCCGGCAAAATCAGCGACCAACAGGCCCGGGAGATGTTTGGCTCGGTGTACGCCGAGGCGCAGAACCTGCAGGTGGAGATGGGCAAGATCGACGCCGGCGAGGCGGCGGCCAA
This sequence comes from Anaerolineales bacterium, assembly GCA_019637805.1. Lineage (NCBI taxonomy): Bacteria > Bacillati > Chloroflexota > Anaerolineae > Anaerolineales > Anaerolineales bacterium. Next base: position 950,391 of record JAHBVB010000001.1, read on the forward strand.
CATTGCCAACACGCTGGGCGTGGAGCTGGGTGATGCGAGCCAACTGGTGACCGACCTGCAGGCCGGGTTGGACCTGATCCATATGAAAGAGGTCTCGGCGACGGTCAATATTGTGGCGACGGGGGCCACCTGGATCGCCAGCCTGGTGGGTGTGGGGGTTACCGGAGCGGCCAGCGGGTCCTGGACTCCTAAGGGTAATGCCGGGATCAAGGCAGATGGAAAGTCGTACGACCAGCGGGCCAGCGGCGGCCCGGTGGACCCGCGGGTGGGACTGTATGAGGTGGGTGAGCAAGGCACCGAGGGCTTGTGGTGGAACCCCCAGCTGGGCCTGTGGGAGGTGATCGACAACCGGGCCTGGGAAGCCTTGAAGCGCATGGGCGTCTCGCCCCAGGCGGGATTTGCCGGCGGCGGGTACTTGCTGGACGGCAACCAGTACGTGACCAAGCCTGGCAACACGTCTGCTTTTGGCACGGTGGGCAACATTGCGCCCAGCGCGGTGACGCGCCCGACCCGGGCGGCTTCTCGCCCGGCGGCGGTGAGCGCGGGTGGGCAAGCGGTGCCGGCAGCGATGGTGTTGGAGCAGGCCGCGGCCGCGGCGGCGGATGTTTCGGGGGCGATGGCGGGGTCGTACCAGGCCGGCTTCCAGGAATTCTCGGCCCAGATTACGGCCAGCAATGCGGCCGTGGAAAAAAGCAACTTGAAAATTGTAGCCATCTTGCAGCAGATGATGGACACCCAAATGACCAAATACGACCTCCCGGCTGCGATCCGGGATGGCGTGGCGCAGGTGATGTAGATGGGATATGTAGCGCCGGACGAGATCGGCTACGAGGTGACTGGGATGGGGGCTTGGTTGACTGATGAGCTGGGGCGGCCGCTCACCACCGAGAGCGGCCCTCCGCTGCTGGAGAATTTGTTTGACTCTCTGACGGGCACGGGACTGTCGGTTGACGCGTCTGGGAAGTTGGGGGGGAAGAATTCGATGAAGGTGGGGCCGATTTCCACTACCGCGGTCCGCGCCGGTATTTTGGATATACCCGATACTCCCGCACTGCTGGTTGCCGCAATAAAGATAAACACTAGCGAGCTGGATGTGGGGTACGGGAATCTGCAGCCCCTTCAGATTGGAACACCGGATAGCGCTGGAAACTTTTTCTTGATTCTCAACACGGTCTCAGTTCCGTACCGGATCGCAGCCGGATATCGCAATGATGCAGGCGATTTCCCTCAGGGGGCATGGATAACGCTGGTGGATGGGGCGGAATATAAACTCGTTTGCCAAATCTCCGATGGGTCAAATAACGGGGGGTATCAATTTTATGAAAACGACGTGCTGAAATATCAGGTGACCAACGCAGACAATGACACCAGATCAATATCTATTGCGCGGTTTGGCAAACTGTTTTCTGATACGGCCCTGAATGACCATATTTATTTAGACGACATATGGTGGGGACTTATAGACGACCCCACGCAGGCTGAGCGGTTCCTGGATTTCGAGGACATCCCGCCAGAGGGCATTACCCTGGACCAGCCCGGGTTTGTGGATGTGACCGCCGATGTACGCAGCGACCCACCGCCCAGTTTCGAGTGGGGCAAGACCGACCACGACCCGCTGGGCCGATTGGCCGGCAGCGGGTCCGGCAGTTTCAAGCTGGACAACAGCGCCTTCAATGCCCGGAAAACCCAGGCCTGGTATACGCCGGAGCACCCAGATGCCTGGCCGGGGTTTGGGCGCAACAGCCAGGCACGGATGCGGGTGACCTACCAGGGCAAACGCTACTATTTCGGGCTGGGCGACATCGTCAGCCTGGCGCCGGCGCCTGGTGAGTATGGAGAGCGGTCTGTGGCGGTACGCGTGGAGGGCGTGATGCGCCGTTTCAGCGAATTTACGCGGGCCAACCTGAATGCGCTGGCGGTGGGCAAGACCGCCGGGGAGCTGTACCAAATTTTGGCGGACGGGCTGCGCCGGCGGCCACCCACTGAGTTTGCCAATGAGACCGTGCTGGCCTACGGGTTTGACACCGCCACACGGAAGAAGGCGACGGCGACCAGCGAACTGCAGAAAATTGCGGCGACGGTCCTGGACTACATTCTGGTGAAAAGCGGTCCGCATGGGGCGCTGATCTTCAACCAATCGCTGGAAGATCGTATCGCAGACACCGAGGTCAAATTTAATTTTACACGCGTCACAGGGCTGGACCCGCGCTGGAGCAGTGCGGATGCGGTCGACCGGGTGGTGGCCACCTTTTACCCGCGCAAAGTCAGCACTGAGCTAGAGACGTTGTGGAGCGTGAGCCGACCGATCGAGGTGCCGCCGGGCGAGACGGTGGTGATCACGGCCAATTATGTGGACCCGGATAGCACTAGTGTGCGCATCGCCGGCATGGATGTGATCACCCTGCCGGACAGCGGGGACTATACGTTTGGCAGCACGGATGACGGCGAGAGCGACGACATGCACGGCAACCTGACGGTGATCGTGCGGCCGGGGGCAACCTCGGCCGAGGTGCCGTTTCACAACAGCGATTCGACCAACCCGGGTTTTGTCAACAGTTTTCCCATCAAGGGCTTTGGTGTCCGTTTCTTTGAGCCGGCGTCCATCGAGAAGGGGGTGGACAGCCCGGTGAACGACAGCGAAATGACGCTGGAGATGCCCTATGAGGACCAGGAGGCGAATGCCCGGGCGCGGTTGGAGCTGATCTTCCCGGTGCTCAATCGCACGCGTTTGCAGGTGGGCTGGTTTAGCTTCAACGCCAATTTTGATGAAGATCATTTGCTGGCGGCGCTGGAGCTGGAGCCGGGCGACCGCATTCACCTGAGCGAGAGCTTGTCGGTGGATGCAGACTTTTTCATCAATGGCAAACGCCTGAAACAGGTTGGGCGGCGCCTGCTGGAATGCACCCTGTTCCCCGAAGTGGCCCCGGAGGTCGAATGACAGACGAGATCGCCAGCAACCCGATCAGCGGGCTGGATGAGCTGGAAGTCGCTGCGGTGGGGGACCAGGCGGTGATCCTGGACGTGAGCGACACCAGCGAGGCCCCGACAGGCAAAGTCAAACGAATTGCCTACGAGAACCTGGTGAAGAACACGCCGCGGGTGACCTATGAGGTCAGCTCGGCCACGCCAACCATCAACACCGACCTTTGCGACCAGCACCAGATCACTGCGCTGGCCACCGGTATCACCAATATGACCAGCAACTTGGGTGGCACCCCGACAGACGGGCAAAAGTTGCTGGTGTGGATCAAGGACAATGGTGGGTCGCAGACGATCAACTGGGGGACGGGGTTTATCAGCACGGTGCAGGCCCCGTTGCTGACGGCTACGATTGCCGGCAAACAGATGCTGTTCGGGTTTATCTATAGCGAGACGCTGTCTGTGTGGCGCTGCGTGGCCGTGACCTGGGACCCATAGATGATTGAGACGGTCACGCTTTTTGCGACGTCCGGGTCGCGTTCGCGGCTGAATGGTCAGGCCGATGCCAACTGGGCGACTGGATTGGCAGCGGCGCGCAATGCGGCCACCGGTATTGCCGGTGGCTCTGATAGCAGCTACCTGGGCACGGCCCGGATGGGGTCGTGTTGTACGCTGGAGGAGTACTGCCAGCGGCACATCCTGGTTTTTGACGCGGCGGATGCCCCGCAGCTGGCCACATCGTCCATTCTGCGGGTCCAGTTCCTGTTCACGCCGCATCTTTTGAACGGGTTCACCTTGAGCAACCCAGCCACGTCGTTAGTGATGGCCGGTGGGTTTGCCTACAGTGGCGCTGGCGGGGAGTTTGCTCAGATTTTGTCGCAGACTGCCGCCAACGGCATCGCGATGGGGGCGACAAATGATTCGTCGGTTGGCACCCCGCGCCTGGGCGCTAACGACGTTCCCTTGACTTGGTTTAACCGGGGGGGAGTTATGGAATTCGGCTTGGCGAACTCTGCGGACCTGGCACAGACTGCTCTCACCCAGCCGGCTGGCGGTCAGTCCTCGGGCACGCAGTTCGCTATCCGCAGTTACGCCTACGCGGCCGTAGACCACCGCCCGCAGTTGATAGTCAGTTACACCCGCAGCAATATGTTGATGGTGTTTTAGGAGGAGAGACCATGACGACCTTGAATTTGCATGAGGTGGTGCTGCCACCGGGCGAGATCCATGCCAGCAATGCCTGGGCGCAGAAGCAGGCGCCGGGCGCCCGGGCCAGCTTTTACCCGGCCGTGGTGCAGTACCTGAGCAAGCCCAACGGCACCAAAGAGCCGATCAAATTCAGCGCCGAAATGCTGCGCTATTTGGAGTCGCTGCAACCCGACCGGGCAGCGTATGAAGAAATCCTGTGGATCGCTGGCGGGCCTTTTAATCAAGGGCCGAATGCGTTTTACCTGCCGGCCAAACGGCAGGCGAACGTCAGGTACTACATCCCTCCGGATGGGCCGTGGCCGCAGCCGCCGGTGGGCGAGCCGATCACCACGATCGGCAATGTGGTCAATGTGCTCGAAATCAAAAACGGCTGGGCGCGCATCGAGACGCTGGCGATGAAAGGCCCCTGGCCTCCGCCCTCGACGCACCCCTGGCTGTACAACAGGCCGGTCAGGAGCATCCGCGTGCTGGAGGATGGCAAAGCCGGCAAGGTCGAGCTGGGCAATGCGATCCTGGACCGGGGGGTGATCTACCCGATGTTTTCGCGCAACGGCCAGGCGTGGATCGAGATGAAATGGCTGCGCAAGGTGGCGCAGCCGCAACCAACCAATGAGGTGAGAACAATGGCAGTACGGAATGATTTTGCGCAGGGCATTGACCTGAGCCGCTGGCAGCCGGGCTACGACCCAACTGTGCGGCCGGTGGATTTTGTGATCTTGAAGGCCAGCGAGGGCAGCACCTGGCTGGACCCGAAATTCGACGAGCATCTGGCGGTTTGTGATGCGGCTGGCCTGCTGGTTGGCGCCTACCATTACTACCGCAGTGGCATCCCGTGGCGGGCACAGCTGGACAATTTCTTGCGCGCTACCCAGGGCAAGCGCCTGAGCAAACTGCTGGCGATCGACTACGAGTACATCAACAACAAGCTGGACGCCAGCACAGACAAGGAGCTCAAGGCCTTTTACGATGCGCTGGTGCAGCGTGGGTATAAGCCGGTGATCTACACCAGCCACGGCGAGTATATGTCGATGATCGCCCGCGGGGCCAAGTGGATCAGCGACCCAAGCATCGGCATGTGGATCGCCCGCTGGTTTGAGCGCAGCTACTACTACAACTACGCCCTTGGGCCGGGGGCGGCCATAACCCAGTGGACTAAGGGCCACTGCATTTGGCAGTACGGCGGCGACTACCGCGACAAAGCGGGTTGGGAAGTCCCTGGCACTGGTGAGGGAGCTGCGTATGGAGTGGCTGGGTCGTACAGCGTGGACCTGAATGTGTACAACGGCACCGCCGAGCAGATGCGGGCCGATTTCGACGCGCCCGAGCCGCTGCCCGTGGAAGCCGAAACCCCCAGCACCGGGGGCGGGCTGACCTGGGCGCAGAAGAAGCTGTTCAACCAATACGGCATCTTCCGCCGGCAGCCGGCGCGCATGCTGGAGTAGGCCCTGGGCGATGGAGAGGAGGTGATGGCTTGGAGGGTGTGAATACGGAGGTGCTGGCGGCGCTGGTGGGGGCCGTGTCGATCCTGACCGCGGCGCTCAACCAGATGATCGGCCACATGGTCAGGCGGCGGGCCGGCCCGGAGGGGGACGGCGCCCAGGCCGGGCTGCGGGACGATATCGCCGAGATCCGCAGCGACGTGGCCAAGATCGCCAAGACCTTGAATGGCAACGGGGACCCGCGCGGCGGCCTGGTGGCGATGGTGCAGCGCCAAGAGGCCAACCTGGAATACCTGCAGGCCCAGCTGAAGGCGGTGCGGCCGGGCGGCCGAAAACGATAAACCCTTCCTCGGCGCGAGGAGTGGATGAGATGGATTTTTCACAGGAGCAATTGCGGGCGATGGGCCATGTGCTGGCGGCCCTGCCCTTCGTGGTGCAGGCGCTGCGTTGGGTGGCGGCCAAGCTCGGCCGGCCGATCCAGGGCGAGGGCGCCATCCGAGCGGTGGCGGCGGTGAGCGCCCTCGCTTTGGCGGCGGCCTGGTCGGCGCTGAGCCTGCCGGTGCTGCCGGCCTGGTCGGGCCTGGACTTTGACTTTGCCGCGGCGGTGCTGGGCTGGTTGGGCGCCCTGGTGGGTCTGGTGACGGGCTATGTGGCCACGGCGCACCTGATCTACGAGTACCTGCTGCGCAAATTGTTCGATCGCATTCCGCCGCTGGCCAGCAGAAACCTTTCCTAGCTGACCAAGCGAGGCATGGCAAGCAGCGTTGCCATGGAAACACAAAGCCCCCGGCGAGCGCCGGGGGCTTTTGCTTGTGGGGTGTGGTTCAGCGATCGAAGAGCCTAGAGCGGGCGTAGTCGCTGAGCGACAGGCCGGCGGCAGCCGCCTGGGTTTCGAGCTCGACACGCTCGTCGGCGGTAATATGGAAAGCAAAAAGGCCCGCATTTGCGGGCCTTTTATTTGACTATCCTGAAGGTGTGTGTATGTGCCTCCACCTCTCTGGATGAGTGCATTGCCTTGGGCAATGCTTATTCAATTGATGGCGAGTATATCTCGCCGGTAAGAGAGTGTCAAAGATTAAAGGTGGCACGTTACGCAAGTATTTACTTGCGTAATACCTGATTCAAGTCTATACTGCAGGCACAAATCTTTGTGAGAATCGCTAAGGAGCAGCAAAATGATGGAAGTGAACTATCTAGCAGTGGGCTTGGCCGCACTGGCGGCTTTTTTTGTAGGTTTTCTTTGGTACACGGTCATTTTTGCCAAGCCCTGGCAGGAATTGATCGGCATGGGCAGTAAGGGTTCCGGCAAGGCTAGCACCAGCGAGACCCCGAACCTGGGCCGCTTGTTGGCCGGCTCACTGCTCCTCGAGATCATCATGGCTTTCGTTCTCGCCTCGTACATAGGCACCGGCGCCGATGCGATGACCGGGCTGAGCTATGGCCTCACCGTCGGCCTTGGCTGGGTGGCGTTAGCCTTTGGCGTCAACTATATGTTCGAGGGCAAGCCGTTCAAGCTATGGTTGATCAACGCTGGGTACAACACGGTGGTCTTTGCGGTGATGGGTTTGATCATCGGGGCGATGTAGGGCACGTCATACGACGGAACAAAGGTGGCCGAAGTCTCGGCCACCTTTGTTTTAATTTGTTATCGCATGTGGTTGAGGGATGTGCTGGGCTAGTTGTCTATTTTCACGACTTCCCCGCGCTTGATTTGAAAGGCGTCAAAGTCACGCGCCACATGCGTATTGGGGAAGACCGCCTGCGCCTCGGCCAATACATCGCTCTCGCGGTAGCGCCGCGAAATATGGGTCAGCAGCAGCTTGCCCACGCCGGCGTCGCGCGCCAGCTCGGCGGACTGGCGGGCGGTCAGGTGGGCGAATTCGCGGGCCATCTCGCGCTCTTCCTCCAGATACGTGGCTTCGATCACCAGGGCATCCGCATCCCGGCAGTGCTCCAAAATATCGTCGGTGCGGCCGGTGTCCCCAATGTGTACCAGCTTGGCGCCCTTGACCTCATCGCCCAGTACATCATCGGGCTGCACGACAGTGCCGTTCTCCAGCGTCACCGCCCGGCCGTTGACCAGCTCGCGGCGCAGCGGGCCGGGCGGCACGCCCAGCGTTTCGGCCTTTTCCGGCAGAAAGGGGCGGCGGGCGTGCTCCTCAAAGACGAAGCCCAGGCAGTCCGGCCCGCGGTGGCTGACGGCAAAGGCGCGCACCTCGAAGTCGTCGCCCTCGAAGATCACGCCCGGCTGCACGGCGCGCAGGCTGACGTTCACCGGCCCCTTGCCCTTGGGGATTACGCGCACGCCGTAGAGCAGTGCGTCAATGCGCTCCAGGGTCCACTTGCCTGCCATGATCTCAATATCTTCCAGGGTTTCCCAGCGGGTGAAGGTGGAGAACAGCCCGGCCAGCCCCAGAATATGGTCGAGATGGCCGTGGGTCACCAGGATGTGGTTGAGGCGCTTGAAACCCAGGCCGGAACGCAAGATCTGGCGCTGAGTGCCTTCGCCGCAGTCGACCAGAAAGCGCATCTCGTTGTGTTTGATGACGTGGGCCGAAAGGCCGCGATGCACGGAAGGCGCTGAAGCGGACGTACCCAGGAAAACGAATTCGAACAAAGGAACCTCGTGTTAAGTTGGCTGAATATTGTACTGGGGAATGGCGAGAAGCTTGAAATCCCCGCAAAAAGCGTCGCACCTGGCTCGCTACACCAAGAACTGTTCCCTGTTCACGGCTGCCTCTTTCCTCAAATGCTATACTCGCGCGTCATGGCAAAACGCAAAAGCACTCCGCGCAAGAAGCGCAACAGCGCTTCCAGCCCAGACTTGTTCACGGCTCTTTTGGAATTTTGGTACCGCATTTCGCCAGACCGTAAGCTGGACGCCCTGGGCATCCTGCTGACCTTGTTCGGCGGCCTGACCCTGCTGCTGGATCTGACCGTTGAGCCGGGCGGGTTTGGCGCGGCCTGGCTGGATTTTTGGCGGCAGCTGCTGGGCTGGGGCCTGTATGTCTTCCTGGGCGGCCTGGTGCTGCTGGGTGTTTGGCTGGTGCTGCGCCGTTTTGAGCGCATTCCGCCGTTGCGCGCCCGCCGGCTGCTGGGGGCGGCCCTGCTCTTCTTCACCACGCTGGTCTGGCTGCAGGCGCTGAGCGCCGCAGGCGGGCGGCTGGGCGCGGCGCTGACCGGCTGGCTGGCCAACGGGCTGGGCGAAGTGGGCCTGTGGGTGGCGGCCCTGGCGGGCTTGCTGATCGCCTTGTCGCTGACCTTTGAAGTCTCATTATTCAATTTATTGGAAGATGCCCTGCAAGCCTGGCAGGCCCGCCAGGCGCGCCGCGCCGAACGCCGGGCAGGCGGTGCAGCCTACGCCGACTACGCGCCTGAGTTGGGCTATGCGCCAGATCCCCTGGAACCGTTGGCTGCCGAGGAAGGCATCCCAGAGCCGTTGATGGGCCCACCCGGTGGGCCGGCGGAACCTGCAGATGAATTTGCCGAGGCGCCGGATGTGCTGGAAGACAAGGGTGAGCAGCCGGTTTGGGTCCTGCCCACCCTGGCAGACATGCTCGACCCCGGCGATAAGCTGAGCTACAACGCCAACCTGGACACGGAGCGCGCCGCCAATATTGAAGAGACATTGCGCTCATTTGGCGCCCCGGCCCGCGTGGTGGAGATCCACCGTGGCCCGACCATTACCCAGTTTGGCGTGGAACCCGAATTCGTGGAGACGCGCGGCGGGCGCACGCGCGTGCGCGTGGGCAAGATCGCCGCCCTGGCGGACGACCTGGCCCTGGCCCTGGCCGCCTCGCGCATCCGCATCCAGGCCCCTGTGCCGGGCAAAGGCTATGTGGGCATCGAGGTGCCCAATGAGCAGGTCGCTACGGTGGCGATGCGCGATGTGATGGAGAGCGACGCCTTCCAGCGCATGAGCTCTCCGCTGCGCTTCGCCCTGGGGCAGGACGTGGCCGGCCAGGCGGTGGCCGCCGACTTGGCCGGCATGCCGCACCTGCTGGTGGCGGGCGCCACCGGCTCAGGCAAGTCGGTGTGCGTCAACGCTCTGATCTGCTGCCTGCTGCTCAACAATACGCCGGAGACACTGCGCCTGATCATGGTCGACCCCAAGCGCGTCGAACTGACCGGCTACAACGGCATCCCGCACTTGCGTTTCCCCGTGGTGGTGGAACTGGACCGTGTGGTCGGTGTACTGCAGTGGGCCACGGCGGAGATGGACAAGCGCTACCAGGCCTTCGCCAAGATCGGCGCCCGCCACATCAAAGACTACAACGCCCGCATGGCGGAACAAGGCGGCGAGAAGCTGCCTTACATGGTGCTGGTGATCGACGAGCTGGCCGACCTGATGATGGTGGCTCCCGACCAGACTGAGCGCCTGCTGGCGCGCATGGCCCAGTTGGCGCGGGCCACCGGCATGCATCTGATCCTTTCCACCCAGCGTCCCTCAGTGGATGTGGTCACCGGGCTGATCAAGGCCAACTTTCCGGCGCGCATCGCCTTTGCCGTCGCCTCCAGCACGGACAGCCGCGTGATCTTGGACCAGCCCGGCGCAGACCGCCTGCTGGGCCGCGGCGACATGCTCTTCCAGCCGCCCGATGCCCCCGCCCCGGTGCGCTTGCAAGGCGTCTATTTGGCCGAGAGCGAGATCCTGCGTATCGTCAACCATTGGCGCGCCTTTGCCGGCAGTGCGCCCGCTTCGCAAACGCCGCAGGGCGCCCCGCAGGTGAGCGAGGCCCCGGTGCAGGGTGCGCCGCTGAAGCAGATCCCCATCTGGGAAGAGATCGAACAGATCCAGGAAGAGGCCGACCAGGACCCACTGTTTGTCGAAGCCGTGGACCTGGTGCGCCGCCGCGGGCGGGCTTCGATTTCCATGCTGCAGCGCCGTATGGGCATCGGCTACACGCGCTCGGCGCGTATCATCGAGCAGATGGAGGCGCGCGGCATCATCGGCCCGGCCAAGACCGGGGCCCAGCACCGGGAGGTGCTGGACTACGGCCAGGCCGCCCCGCCGGCGGGCGAGGACTAACAAAAAAGCCGCTCAATTTGAGCGGCTTTTGTTTTTGCGCAGAGGCTTATTGGCGGGGGCGGCTGCCCAGCACCAGGTCGATCTCCAATTCTGCGCCGGAGCGCAGCACCGTGAGCGTCACGGTTTCGCCCGGGCTCTTTTGGCGGAAGAGATAAGAGATCAAGTCATCAAAGCTCTTAATGCTGAGGCCATCGATGGCGATGATGAAGTCGCCGGCCTGCACGCCCGCTTCGGCGGCCGGGCCGCCGGGAGTGACCCGGGCGATCAGAGAGCCGTCGGTGCGGTTGATGCCCAGCTGCTCGGCTTCGGCCAGCGTCAGGCTGGAGTTGCTGCTAATCCCCAGGTAGGGATAGTCAAAGTGTCCCTGGCTGATCAGGCTGGGCACCACGCGCTTGACGATGCTGCTGGAGATGGCGAAGCCAATGCCGGAGTTGAGCGCGCTGCCGTCCTGCGTTGAGCTGTAGGTGCGGATGGCGCGGTTAATGCCCACCACCTCGCCCTGCAGGTTCAGCAGCGGGCCGCCGGAATTGCCGGGGTTGATGGCCGCGTCGGTTTGGATCAGGTCGCCGGCGCTGTACACGCCGCCCTCCGCGGCCTGGTTCATCGATTCCATGGAGCGTCCCAGGCTGGAGACGATGCCGGTGCTCATGCTGCCCTGCAGGCCAAAGGGATTGCCGATCGCGATCACGGACTGGCCGACCAGCAACGCATCCGAATCGCCCACCGCCAGCGGGTGCAGTTCGGCGGCATCCACATCCACCTTGATCACCGCCAGGTCGGAGTCGCGGTCTTCGCCAATCACGCGCCCCACAGCTTTCAGGCCGCTGGGGAAGGCCACCTCCAGGTAGGAGGCGCCTTGGATAACGTGATAGTTGGTGACGATATGGCCCTGGGTGTCGTAGACGAACCCGGAGCCCTGGCCGCTGCCCAGGTCGGACAAGGTGGCGATCGACACCACGCCCGGGCTGACCGCCTGATAGAGCGAGACCAGCGCTTCTTGTTGGTCCAGCATTTCAATCGATACGGGGATGGCGGCCGTGGCCAGCAGGCTGGGCGCCTCGGCTTCGGCAGCCGGCGCGCCTGACTGCGGGAGCAGGGCGCTCAGCTCGCTGATCGGCAGCCGGCAGGCCAGGCTGGTGAGCACCAGCAGGCCGAGCAGCAACAGGATGGGGCGAACAGTCTTCTTCATGGACAATCGTGTCCTTTCTGGGTGATTACTTCTTGCTCTCGGCAAGCCGTTCAAACAGCTCACGCTGCTCGGCGCTGAGGTTCTTGGGCAGGTGCACTTTGAGCCGGGCGAACAAGTCGCCGCGCTCTTTGCCGCGCATCTGCGGCATGCCCTTGCCTTTGAGGCGAATGGCCTGCCCGGGCTGCGAACCGGCGGGCACTTTGAGCAGTACTGCGCCGTCCAGGGTGGGCACCCGCACCTCACCGCCCAATACGGCAGTATACAGGTCGGTGTCCACATCTGTGTACAGGTGATTGCCCTGGCGCGTGAAGCGCGGGTCTGCCGCTACGTCCACCACCAGGTAAATATCGCTTTGGGCTGGGCCAACCCCGGCCATGCGCACTTTGGTGCCGGTCTTGGCGCCGGCCGGAATTTTCACTTCCAGGCGCTTGCCGTCCAGCTGCAGCAGGCGGCTGGCGCCGCGATAGGCCTCTTCCAAGCTGACGCTGACCGGCTGTTCATAAGCGGCCGGCCGGCGGGCAGCGCCGCGGCGGGTACCGCCGCCCGCAAAGCCGCCCATGCCTCCGAAGATCTGCTGGAAAAAGTCGGAAAAGCCGCCGCCGAACAAGTCTTCGGCGTTGCCGTACTCTACATGCACGCCGCCCGGGCCGCCGCTGCGCCATTGGCTCCAGTCGAAGCCGCCAGCTGGCGCGCCCTGGCGCTGCCATTGGCTGTATTCGCTGCCCAGCCGGTCGTAATGGGCGCGTTTGTCTGCATCGCTGAGCACCTGATAGGCCTCATTGATGTCTTTGAACTTGTCCTCAGCGGTCTTGTCGTTGGGATTGTGGTCGGGATGATATTGCAAAGCCAGTTTGCGGTAGGCCTTCTTGATTTCATCCTGGTTGGCGCCCCGTTCCACTCCCAGAATTTGGTAATAGTCTTTATAGTCCATAGGAACGCAACAAAATTATTGTATGTCGCCTCAGGGGGGAGTCAATCGCCCGGGCGCAGGTTTAATACAACTCTAACAGCCAAGCCATGCTATGATTCGCGGGACTGTGGCTCAACGACTTCTCCTGGCAATCAAAGATATGGCGCTTGCCCAGCAAGCGGCCAGTGAGATTTTTGCGCCATTGGGGGTCTCGGTTGTTTTTCTGGGGGATGATGTTTCGATCTCTTCGGCATTTCAAGCCAATACGCGCCCAGATGTCCTGCTGATTGATGCCGGCCTGGCCGGCGACGGCCTCAGCGCGCTGGCGCACCTGCGCGCCGAACACCCCAACGTGCCGGTCTTGCTGGCTGCCGCCCACCCGACGCCGGAGCTGCTGCGCCGCGCCCTGCAAGCCGGGGTTAGCGATGTACTCAGCCTGCCTTTGCAGACGGCCCAGGTGCAGGCGGCCCTGCAGCAGGCCGAGCAGCAGCGCCAGCAGTGGAACCGCTGGCTGCGCCGAGAGACCGGCGCACTCAGCCGCCGCGCCTCGGAGATGGAAACCATCCTCAGCCAGGCCAACGACGGCCTGATGCTGCTGGACCAGCAAGGCCGGATACTGATGGTCAACCAGGCCCTGCGCCACACCTTCGATCTGGGGGAGGGCGACCTGACCGGTCACCCGGTGGGCCAGGTGCTCAACCTGCCCGGCTTTGCCGAGGCGCTGGCCGCCGCTGAGCCGCTGGAACGCTACGAAGTGGAAAACTCCCAGGGGCGCGTCTTCCACCTGCGCCTGGCAGACCTGCCCGGCGTGGGCCGGGTGCTGAGCTTGCACGATGTCAGCCATTTCAAAGAGTTGGACAAGCTCAAAGGTGACTTCGTCAACACGGTGTCTCATGATCTGCGTTCCCCGCTGACCGCCATTTTGGGCTATGTCGAGCTGATCGAACGCTCGGGCGAGGTCAATCCCCAGCAGTCGGACTTCATCCAGCGCGTTAAAGCCAGTGTGCATGCCACCACGGGCCTGATCGATGATCTGCTCAAGCTCAGCCGTGTGGAAGTGGCCGACCTGGACGAGCACGCCGCGGTGGACATGAACCAGGTGTTGGCCAACGTGGCGCGCGATACGCAATCCGCCGCCCAAGACAAAGGGATGACGATCGAAGTTCAAGCGGCGCCCGGCCTGCCCGCCGTAGTGGGCAGCCGCACCCAGCTGCACCAGCTGGCCGACAACCTACTGGGCAACGCCCTGAAGTACACGCCGGCCGGCGGCCGCGTGCGCGCCACCCTGCGCGAAAAGGACAATCAGGTGATCTTGCAGGTGGCCGACAACGGCCCTGGCATTCCACTGGAGGAGCAAGGCCGCATTTTCGACAAGTTCTACCGGGCCAGCAACATCCAGGCGGATTTGCCGGGTACCGGGCTGGGCCTGGCGATCGTCAAGACCGTGGTGGACAACCACGGAGGCCGGATTTGGGTGGATTCTCAGCCGGGCAAAGGCTCGGTGTTTACCGTAGTGCTGCCGGTAGCCAACCGCCAATAACTATTGGGCGGCCAGGAACTGGCGCATCAGCTCTATGGCTTCTTGCACATCCCCATAAGCACGCACTTGAATGCCCGGCAGGGTGTTGCCGCTGAGCATTTTGGAGACCTTGCGCTCACGCTGGTAGAGGCACAGCACGGGCTTGCCGCGCTCGAGTGCATAGCTGATCTCATAGCCCACGCCGTGCGAGGGTGTGCTTACCTCGGCCACCATCACCTGGCTCTGGTCGATCCAGACGGTGTCACGGCGGTATACCTCCGTAGGGTCGGGCGAATTTTCCATGACCTGCCAACCCGGTCCGGCATTCATCGCCGTGGGCACCTCATGCCCGTCGGCCAGCAGGGCGTCCACCAGCTGCTGGTAGGCGGCTTCGTCGCCGCGCCCGCCCATGATGGCGCAGGCGAAGTAGATCTTCATGCGGCGCCCGGATAGCCCGGCTCCTGCTGCCATTCCCAGGCGCTGGCGATGATCTCGTCCAGGTTGGAGTGCTCGGGCTGCCAGCCCAGTTCGCGCTGAATTTTGGCCGGCGAGGCCACCAGCCGCGCCGGATCGCCGGGCCGGCGCGGCGCATCCAGCGCTGGGATGGGGTGGCCTGTAATGCGCCGGGCACTTTCCAGCACCTGCAGGATCGAATACCCTTGCCCGCTGCCCAGGTTGTAGACCAGCTGGCCCTGGGTTTCCAGAGCGCCCAGGGCCAGCACATGGGCCGACACCAGGTCGCTGAGATGAATGTAATCGCGGATGCAGGTGCCGTCCGGCGTGGGGTAGTCGTTGCCATAGATGGCGATGTGCTCACGCCGGCCCTGGGCCACCTGCAGCATCAGTGGGATCAGGTGGCTTTCGGGCTGGTGCGCTTCGCCGCGACCGGGCAGCGCGCCGCAGGCGTTGAAGTAGCGCAAGGCCGCGTAGCGCAGCCCGTGGATCTGATGGTAGCGCTGTAGCACTTCTTCGCTCATCAGCTTGGTTTGTCCGTAGGTGTTCTCCGGCCCCAGAGGGGCGTCCTCACTCAGTGGCGCATCACTGGTGCGGTACACCGCCGCGCTGGAAGAGAAGACCAAGCGCGGAATGCCTGCCTGCTGAGCCGCCTCGACCAGCTCCAGCGTGCCTTGCAGATTGTTGCGGAAATATTTGCCGGGGTTTTGCATGCTTTCGCCGGCTTCAATAAATGCGGCGAAATGCAAAATGCCGTCATAACCGGCGCTGTGCAGAGCAGCCTTCAGCGCGGGGGCATCCAGCAGGTCGCCTTGGATAAAGCTGGCCCCAGCTGGCACTGCGGCGCGGTGGCCAGTAGCCAGCGAGTCGAACACGGTCACCTGATGGCCCTGCGCCAGCAGCTCGGCGGCGACGGCTGAGCCAATATAGCCCGCTCCCCCAGTGACGAACATTTTCATGTGCTAGTCCTCGGTCTTTTCGACAGTTTCCAGGTTGGCGAAGGCCGCCAGGACTTTTTTGAGGCCCACGCCTTCGAAAAAGATATCCACGACTTCATCATCGTCCTGGATGCGGCTGTTGAGCACCAGGCCGTCGCCCCAGGTGGCGTGGCGCACGTTCATGCCCGGGCGGTACTGCGGCTGCAGGATATTGGCCTTGGGGCTGCTGGGTCGTTCCCAGCGGTCTGGCCGGAAGGCATGCTCCAGGCGGGCGCGGTTGCCGCCTTCCACCAGTTCGGCGGGCAGGTCATCCAAAAAGCGGGACGGCTCCACGGCCTCGGAGTAGCCAAAGCTGTTGCGGTAGGCGTTGTGCATCAAGATCAGGTGGTCTTCGGCGCGGGTGATGCCTACATAGAATAGCCGGCGCTCCTCGGCCATCTCTTCGGGGTCATCAAAGGAACGCGAGTGCGGCAGCATGCCGTCATCCAGCCCGGCGATGAAGACTACCGGGAATTCCAGCCCCTTGGCTGCGTGCAAAGTCAGTAGGGTCGGCACTTCGGCGTTTTCGTCAATGGTGTCCTGGTCCGAGACCAGGGCGATATTCTCGAGGAAATCCGAAATGGTGCGCCCGCTGTACTCGGCCGCCAGGCGGCGCATTTCCTGGACGTTGTCCCAGCGGTCCTGGCCTTCCTCTTCGCCTGCGTCAGCCAGCAGGTAACCGTGATAGTCAATATCGGCCAGGATGCGGTCCATAAGCTTCATCGGCTCGGCCTCGCCCGCCATGGCGTGCCAGGCCGCCAGGCGGCGCCCCAGCGGGGCCATGGCCTGGCGCGCCAGGTTGGGGATGACGCCGAAGAGCGGGTCGTCTGACGTTTCGCCCAGGCGCATGAGCATGCGGCCGGGGGTGGTCTTTTCCTGAATGGCCAGGTTGCGCAAAGCCGCCTGAGACTTGAGGCCAATCCGCCGGGCGGGCACATTGATCACGCGGTTGAGGCTGGCCTCATCGTCTGGATTGATCGCCAGGCGCAGATAACACAGCACGTCTTTGACCTCACGACGGCCGTAAAAGCGCTGGGCGCCGACCAGCTTGTAGGGCAGGTTGGCATGCAGGAAAGCTTCTTCGATCAGGCGCGACTGAGCATTGACCCGGTACATCACGGCGAAGTCGCCCAAGCTGGCGCCTGCGCGCACGGCCATGGCGATCTGTTCGACAATGTAGCGGCCGCTTTCCTGTTCGTTGAGCGTCATGTGAATGCGGATCTTTTCGCCAGCCCCGCGGTCGCTGAACAGCTGTTTGCGCGTGCGGTGCGGATTGCGGTCGATCACTGCCATGGCGGCGTCTAGAATGCGCTGGGTGGAGCGGTAGTTCTGTTCCAGCAGGATCACTTGCGCGTCCGGGTAGTCTTTTTCGAAGCGCAGCACATTGCGGTAATCGGCGCCGCGCCAGCGATAAATTGACTGGTCGGTGTCGCCTACCACGTAGATGTTATTGTGAAATGAAGCCAGGTGTTTGAGCAGCGAATACTGGGCCTGGTTGGTGTCCTGGAATTCGTCCACCAGCACATGTTGGAAACGCTGGGCGTATTTGTTGCGCACCTCAAGATTGTCTTGCAATAGGCGCGCCGTCCACAGCAGCAGGTCGTCAAAGTCCAACGCGTTGCTGGCCAGCAGCATTTGCTGGTAGCGCTGGTAGACCCGCACCACGACCTCGTCGCGGTAATTGTTAACCGGCATGTCCTCAGGCAGCTGCAGTTCATTCTTGGCCTGCGAAATGCGGTTGTGCACACTGTGGGGCGTGTGCATCTTGGGGTCGATGTTCAATTCTTTCAGGGCGTTTCGCACCAGGCCTTGTTGGTCGTCGCTGTCGTAGATCACAAAGTTTTGGTTAAAAGGCAGCGCCTCCGCTTCGGTGCGCAGCAGCCGGGCGCAGATGGAGTGGAAGGTTCCCAGGCTCAGGCCGCGCGGCCGCTCCCCCAGCACACGTTCCACGCGCTCGGCCATTTCGCGGGCGGCTTTGTTGGTGAAGGTCACCGCCAGAATATGGTGCGGCGGCACGCGCAGCTCACGGATCAGGTAGGCGATGCGGTGGGTCAGCACGCGCGTCTTGCCGGAGCCGGGGCCGGCCAGCACCAAAACCGGCCCCAGACCGGCGGTGAGCGCTTGCTGTTGCTGGGCGTTCAGCCCGGCAGAAAGTTCGAACATACGGGCGATTTTACTGTATCGCAACGCGGGCCGGCGAGCGCACAGCCAGAACAGGTAAAATCGCTTTGCGTTTGTACCTTGAAAGGTCTTTCTTCTACATGAAATTGCCAGCCATTGTTCTTTGTGCCTTGTTACTCAGCGCTTGTGCCCCCTCGGGGCCGAGCGAAGCGGAACTGCACGCCAGCGCCCAGGCCCTGGCGGCCAGCTGGCTGGAGACGGAAGCCGCCATCCCCACCGCGACCACGGCCCCCAGTAACACACCGGAGCCTTCCCCCACCAGCGCTCCCAGCGAAACGGCCGAGCCGACACTGACCGAAAGCGCCACCGTGCCCCCGGTGGCCTTTAATACCGTGACGCCCTTCGGCTTTATGGAGCCATCTCAGCTGGCCTCCGCCCAGGCGAACAAGGATGACCAAAATGCGCCGTTGGTGCTGGTCAATCACACCGATGACGAAATTCGACTGCAATTGCTTACACCGGTGTACCAGGAGTACACTTTCACCCGCACGATGACCATTATTGTCCCGGAAGGGACCTACACTTACCGCGCTTGGATTGGCGGCAAAGGTCCGCGCAACGGCAGCTTTAGCATCACCAACGGGGATAAACACGAATTGATCTTCCGCGAGAACCAGATCAATTTTGCGGTTCCTTAAACTATGGACGCCAACTGGAACCTGATTGGCCACGAATGGGCGGTTCGCCTGCTGAAGACCCAGATCGGGTCCGGGCAGCTGCGCCAGGCCTATCTGCTGACCGGCCCGCCGGGGATTGGCCGGCGCACGCTAGCCCTGCGCGCCGCTCAGGCGCTGAACTGCCAGGCGCCCCCGGCGCCGGGCGAGTTCTGCGGTGAATGCCGCGCCTGCCGCGGTTTTGCCCGCAGCCAGCACCCCGACCTGCTGCTGGTCTCGCGCAATGAAGGCGACCGTGACCTGCGCATCGAAGCCATCCGCGAACTGCGCCGCGAACTGTCCCGGACTCCGTTGGAAGCCAACAGCCAGGTGGCGATCCTGATCAACTTTGAAGACGCCAGCGTACAGGCGGCCAACGCGCTGCTCAAGACGTTGGAGGAACCCAACCCGCGCACGCTGATCTGCCTGACGGCGACGGATGAAGACCGCCTGCCGCCCACCATCGTTTCGCGCTGCGAACTGCTGCGCCTGCGCCCTGTGCCGGCCGAGATGCTCTCCGCCAGCTTGGTCGCCCGCGGCCTGGACGCCGAGCAAGCCCAACTGCTGGCCCGGCTGAGCGCCGGCCGCCCCGGCCTGGCGCTGCGCTGGCAGGCCCAGCCAGAACTTTTGCAGCGCCGGGCCGATTGGTTGGACGCCTGTGACAGCCTGCTGACTGCCAACCCGGTGCAGCGCTTTGCCTTTGCTGAAAAAGCCAGCAAAGACCGCCACAACCTGCGTGAGCTGCTGCTGGTCTGGCTGTCTTTTTGGCGGGATGCGCTTTTGCGGGCCGGCGGCTCTTCTGCCGCAGTGGCCAACCCGGACCGTGAAGCTCAGCTGGAGCAGGTGGCGCAGACCCTGAACCTGGACAGCATTCATGTCTGGGTGGAAAAGCTGCAGGAAACGCTGGACCAACTGGAAACTAACGTTAACGCTCGTTTGGCTCTGGAGGCTTTGCTGCTGCACCTGCCTGGGTGATTGTCAAGCCGTCCGACAAGCTGCGAAAAAGGCCCTATGCTATACTGATTCCAGTCTGGCAAACGAGCTCTTTTCTTTATTAACATGACGATCCCCAACCCTGTAATGGAGGGTGGCCGCACCCAGGCCTCCCTTGACCTGCTCTATCACATCAGCCGCGAGCTTGCCTCGGCGCTTGACTTGCGGGTGGTGTTGGAACGCGTGCTGAAGCTTTCCATGCAGAATGTGATCGCGGAAAGCGGCAGCCTGATCGTGCTGGATGACCATCAAGAGCCCATCGATTCGATCATTATTGTTAGAGACAAAGTCATTCAAGAAACCACCCGCCAATTGAAATTCACGCTGCAGAGCGGCCTGGCCGGGTGGGTGGCTACCAATCGCAAAGCGGCCCTGGTGCCAGACACGAGCCAAGACGAGCGTTGGCAACCTACTGCAGAAAGAAACCAATCCAAGGCAGCTTCCAAGTCTGTAGTTAGCGCCCCGCTGATCGTGCGTGACAAGCTGGTGGGCGTGGTCACCCTGACGCACCCTCAGGCGGGCTTCTTTAACGCCGATCATCTAAATCTCGTCCAGGTGATTGCCGACTTGTCCGGCTTTGCCGTGCTCAATGCGCGCTATTACGCCGAAAGCCAACGCCGGGCCGCCATCATGACCGCCGTGGCGGACAGCGCCAAAGCGATTGGCGAGAGCTTGCAATTGGACGACGTCTTGCAGACCATCCTGGAGCAGACTGCCCGCGCCCTGGAAGTGCAGGCTGTGGCGCTGGCTTTGGTGGATGGCGACAGCGTGGTCTTCCGTGCGGCCAGCGGCGAGCTGAGCAAGAAACTGATCGGCATGCGTATGCAGGTGGGGCAGGGGCTGGCCGGCTGGGTCGCCCAACACAATGAGGGCTTGCTGGTCCCAGATGTGGACACAGACCCGCGCTATTTCCATGAAATTGATGCGCAGATCGGGCTGCAGGCGCGGGCGATTGCCACCAGCCCGATCCGCGCCCAGCAAACAGTGATTGGCGTGCTGCAGGCGATCAACCCGGTCAGTGGTGAACTGGACAACAGCGATCTGCTGGTGCTGGAAGGGATTGGCAACCTGGCCGGCACGGCGATCGAGCACGCTCAATTGTTTGAGCAAATGGAGGCGGCGCGCAGCCGCTACTTGGAGCTCTTCGAAGACAGTATTGACCCCATCCTCATCACGGATCTGGAGGGAAACATTGTCGAGGCCAACCGCCAGGCCCATTTACTGCTGAACCTGAACAAGAATCATCTGCAGACGATGAATGTTCACCATTTTCACCAAGCCGACAGCAAGGTGCTGGGCAAAGATATGGCTAACCTGAAAGATGGCCAAAGCGTATCCTACGAATCCGTTTTGCAGGCCGAGAACAATGCCGATAGCTATGTCGAGGTGTATGTGCGCCGTATTGATGTGGACGGCCTGGTGCAGCTGCAATGGATCCTGCGCGACATCACGGAACGCAAGAACCTGGATACCTTGCGGGAAGACCTGGCTTCGATGATCTACCACGACTTGCGCTCCCCGCTGGCCAATGTGGTCTCCGGCCTGGATGTGCTTGCCATGATGCTGCCCGCCGACGCAGACCCGACTATGCGCTCGGTTTTGGATATTGCCATGCGCTCCACCGAGCGCATCCAGCGTTTGGTGAATTCCCTGTTGGACACTTCGCGCATGGAATCCGGCCAGAAACTGGGCAGCCCGGAACCGACGGCGGTGGCCAGTTTGGCGCAGGCCGCCCTGGAAGCGGTCACGCTGGCGGCGCAAAGCAAGCAGGTGGAACTGGTGGATGCTGTGGTCAAAGGCCTGCCGCGCGTCATGGCCGACAGCGAAATGATCCGCCGCGTATTGATCAATCTATTGGAAAATGCGATCCGTTATTCCAAGGGGGGTATGTCTGTGGTGTGTGGCGCCAAGCGCAGCGGCGACTTTGTGGAGTTTTGGGTGCAGGATCAGGGCCGCGGCATTCCCAAGAGTGAGCACGAGCGCATCTTTGATAAATTTACCCGCGTGCAGCCTTCCTCCAAATCTGCGGGCAAGACCCACGGGCTAGGCTTGGGTTTGGCCTATTGCAAATTGACCGTCGAGGGGCATGGCGGCCGGATCTGGGTGGAAAGCGAGCCGGACAACGGTGCGCGCTTTGCCTTTACCCTGCCGATCGCACGCACGGGGCGTCTCTAGTGAAGAAGCTTAAAGCCAACATTTATTACGAGAATGGTTATGCGGGCGTCACCGTCGGCGCCTTGCTGCTGCCGCAGGTGACCCTGCTGGTGGACGCTCCGTTGCAACCCGAACAGGGCCGGCAGTGGCTGGCGGATCTGGAGCAGGCCGGCGCTGCCCCGCGGCGGCTGGTGCTCAATTTGGACGCTCACCCGGACCGCACCCTGGGCGTGCAGACCATGGAAGCCCAGGTGCTGGCGCACCGCGAGGTCACCCGCCAAATTCGACGGCGGGCGGCCATCTTCAAGGCGCTTAAGCAGGAAAGCGGCGCGGAGTGGGAAGAGACCTCCGGGCTGAGTGGCTTGCGCTGGATCCTGCCGCGGCTCACGTTCTCTGAACAAGTGGGCCTGCAGTTCGATGAAGCTGAATTGCGCATGGAACATCGCCCCGGCCCCAGCCCTGCCACCAGTTGGCTGCTGGTGCCCCAGGATGGCGTGGTGTTTGTGGGCGATACGCTGACCGTGGATGAACCGCCCTTTTTGGCCAATGCAGATATTGGCGCCTGGCTGGAGCAATTGGATCTGCTCTCGGGCCGGGACTATAAAGACTATACAATTATCGCCGGGCGCGGCGGCAAGGCCGGCGCTGAAGACATCGCCGCCATGCGGCGCTTTATTAAAGACGTACACAGCCGTTTGCAGCGCTTGGACGGTAAAAAGAGCGCCAACGAAGAAATTGACAAGCTGGCCGCCAAGCTTAACGAAAAATTCCGCGCCCCGGTGAAGCGCCAGGTGTTGTTTGGACAGCGTTTACGGCATGGTCTGCACAGCTACTTTGCCCGCTATCACACTGCGGCGGGGCGCGCCGCTCGACAGGCTGCGTGAACACAGCAGACCAGTCCGCCCTGGCGGCTCGTTGTTTGGCCATTCACCAACGCCTGGTGGAAGTGTATGGCACGCCTGAATGGCGCAATCCCCTGCCGCCCATAGACGAGCTGGTTTCCACGATTCTCTCGCAAAGCACCAGTGACACCAATCGAGACATCGGCTTCTTTGCGCTCAAGGCGCGTTACAAGAGTTGGGAAGATGTGCGGGATGCACCGGCCAAAGACATCGTCGAGACCATCCGGCCCGCCGGCCTGGCCAACCAGAAGGGGCCGCGCATCCAGCAGGTCTTGCGCCAGATCACCCAGTTGCGCGGCGAACTTTCGATTGACTTCTTGCGCGACCTGTCCGGGGAAGAAGCCCGCGCCTGGCTGACCCAATTCAACGGCATTGGGCCCAAAACGGCCGCCATCATTCTGCAGTTCTCGCTGGGGATGCCGGCCTTTCCGGTGGATACGCATGTCTATCGTGTTACCGGGCGGCTGGGCATTCGCCCAGCGAAGATGAATGCCGATAAGGCTCACGCCCATTTTGAGGCGCTGCTGCCGCCGGAGACCTTCTTCACTGCGCACCTCAACATCATCCGCCTGGGGCGTGAGATCTGCCAGGCGCGCCGGCCCAAGTGTGAGATGTGCCCGGTGAGCGATCTGTGTGATTATTACGCCCAGGTGTACCTGCCCGCCCAACCGGCGGCTTGACGTTCGCCTGTTGGCCTCCTATACTTGTAAGACAATTTAGTTGCACGGGGAGCTTGCGTGTCAGTCATTTGGCTAAACCAAGATTTGGCTAAGCCAAATATCTGACACGCGTTGGCTGAGAGGTGGCACATGTTTCCGGCAGAGCCGAGACATACGCCACGACCCGTACCCAGGCTGTGCCTGGGAGACCTGATCCGGGTAATGCCGGCGGAGGAATTGCTTAGCGTGACGCGCTCCCGCCTCCGGCTACCCACCGGAGGTTTTGTTTTGATCGCAGTCGTCTTCGCCAATGGGGAGTTTGCCCCGCCGCCCGACCTGCAGACGCGGCTGGACGCGGCGGGTTTGCTGATCGCCGCCGACGGCGGCGGCCGCCACTGCCTGCGCCTGGGTCTGGCTCCGCACCTGCTGGTGGGCGATATGGATTCGCTCAGCCAGGCTGAGCAGGCCGAACTGCAAGCCCGCGGGACGCAGCTGCAGCGCCACCCAGCGGAGAAGGACCAGACCGATCTGGAACTGGCCCTGCAGGCGGCCGAAGACGCGGGCGCCGGCGCAGTGGTCGTGCTGGCCGGCCTGGGCGGCCGCTGGGACCACAGCTTAGCCAACTTGCTGCTGGCCGCCCAGGAACAGTTCGCTCACTTGTCGATCCTCTTCTTGCACGGCGACCAACGGTTGTTCCCCATCCGCGGCGGGCAGGACCTGGATGCCCAGCCCGGCGAACGCGTCTCGCTCCTGCCCCTGGGCGGCGATGCGCGCGGCGTGACCACGCACGACCTGGCTTACCCATTGGCGGACGAAACCCTGCCACTCGGCAGCAGCCGCGGCGTCAGCAACCTGGTGGCCGGCCCCCGGCCGCGGGTCGAGCTGGCTGGCGGCACGCTGTTGTGCGTCCTTTCCACCCCTGATTCAGAGATACCAGGAGAGCTATGAGACCCCTACTGTTTGCTTTAACCCTGTTTGCCTTGCTATTGGCGGCCTGCGCCCCGGCGGCTCAGGTCGACGGCCGGACCACGTTGACCGTGATGACCCATGATTCGTTTGCCGTTTCCGAAGCGGTGGTCGCCGCTTTCGAGGAGCAGCATAACGCCGAGGTCGTCTTCCTCAAGGTGGGCGATGCCGGCTCTGCGACCAACCAGGCTGTGCTGGCTGCTGGCGCGCCGCTGGCGGATGTCTTCTATGGCGTGGACAACACCTTCCTCAGCCGGGCGCTGGAGGGCGATATCTTTGAGCCGTACGATTCGCCCCTGCTGGCCGAGATCCCCGACCACTTCAAGCTCGACCCGCACAACGGGGCCTTGCCGGTGGACTATGGCGATGTGTGCCTCAACTACGACATCGCCTATTTCGAGGAAAACGATCTTGAGCCCCCGGCCAGTCTGGAAGACCTGCTCAAACCGGAATATGCCGGTTTGCTGGTGGTGCAAAACCCAGCCAGCTCCTCACCGGGCCTGGCTTTCCTGCTGGCCACCATCGGCCACTTTGGCGAAGATGGCTACCTGGACTTTTGGCGCGGCCTGGTGGCCAATGACCTGCGCGTGGTCAGCGACTGGGACACGGCCTTCTACACCGAGTTCAGCCGCTGGGGCGGAGGGCGACCGATCGTGGTCTCTTACGCCTCCAGCCCACCGGTGGACCTGATCTTCGCCGAGGAGCCGCTGGAGCGCCCGGTGACCGCTGCACTGGTGGCGGACGACACCTGCTTCCGCCAGATCGAGTTCGTCGGCATCCTGCGCGGCACCCAACAGCGCGCCCTGGCCGAGGCCTGGGTGGACTTTATGCTCTCGCCCACCTTCCAGGAAGATTTGCCGCTGCAAATGTTCGTTTTCCCGGTCAACCCCAACGCTCAATTGGCTGAGGTCTTCGTGGATTTCCTGGAGGTGCCCCAGCAGCCGATCCTGGTCAGTCCTGAGGCGATTGCTGCCTACCGCGAAGAATGGGTGGCGGCCTGGACCGATGCGGTATTGCGATAAACTGGACCTATGACCCAGCCTAAAGCCACGCGTCCGTATATGCCGGGTTACGGCATCGCCAGGGATGAGGCTGGCTTGCTGCCCTGGTCGTATGTCGAAGAGCGCATGGGTGCGGCCCGCAACTACTGGTTGATCACTGCGGCAGAGAACCGTCCGCATGCCGCCCCAGTGTGGGGCGTGTGGCATAAGCGCAATTTCTACTTCAGCAGTGGCACCAGCTCTCGCAAGGGCCGCAACCTGGCCGCCAATCCCTCGGTCACCCTGCACTTGGAAAGCGGCGATGAGGTCGTGATCCTGGAGGGGCAGATCGAGACGGTGGCCGAGCCTGATCTGCTGCAAGAGCTGGATCAGGCCTATCAGCAGAAATACCAGGTCTCGATCCTGGGCGGGCAGGTGTATACCTTGCGCGTCGAGCAGGCTTTTGCTTGGCGCGAGCAGGATTTCCCGCGCACGGCTACGCGTTGGACGCTGCGGTGAAGCCGCCGCGCAAAGTCCTGCTGGCTTTGCTCTGGCTGCTTCCCCTGGCCTTTCTGGCCCTTTTCTATTTCTATCCGTTGGGCAGCATCCTGACCCTCAGCATACAGCGCGGCGGCGGGCTGGGGCAAGCTGTGGCCGCCGTGCTGGGCAGCCCCGCACAGCGCAGCGTGTTGGGCTTCACCTTCTGGCAGGCCACGTTGTCTACGCTGCTGACCCTGATGGTGGGGCTGCCGGCGGCCTGGCTGCTGGCCCGCCACCAGTTCCGCGGCAAGAGCCTGCTGCGCGCCCTGAGCGGCATTCCCTTTGTGCTGCCCACTCTGGTGGTGGCGGCCGCCTTTGATGCCTTGCTTGGCCCGCGCGGCTGGGTCAACCAGGCCGCTATGAGCTTGTTCGAGCTTCCGGTTCCTCCGCTGCAATTCGTCAATACTTTCGGGGCGATCCTGGTGGCGCATGTCTTTTACAACACCACCATCGTGCTGCGTTTGGTGGGCGACTTTTGGGGGCGGCTCAACCCGCGCATCGAACAAGCGGCCCGAAGCCTGGGGGCCGCGCCCTGGCAGGTCTTCTTCCGCATAAGCCTGCCGCTGCTGGCCCCGGCGCTGGCCGCCGCGGCCCTGCTGGTCTTTATCTTCAATTTCACTTCGTTTGGGGTGGTGCTGGTGCTGGGTGGGCCGCGCTTTGCCACACTGGAAACCGAGATCTATTACCAAACCACCGCCTTGTTCAATCTGCCGGTGGCCGCCGTGCTGGCGCTCCTGCAGCTGCTGTGCACGCTGGCGCTGACCGCGCTGTACACGCGCTTGTCCGCCCGGCTTTCTCGCCCGCTGGAGCTGGCTTCTACGCGTGTGGCGCCGCGCCCGTTGGGTGCTCGCGGACGTCTGTTGGCCGGGCTGTATCTGGCTGTGTTGGTGGCCTTCTTCTTATCCCCGTTGTTGGGCCTGGGTCTGCGTTCCATCTCTCGGCTGACCCCGGAGCGCGGCCAGACCCAGGTGCAGGGCGGCGGCCTGACGCTGGACTATTACCGCAGCTTGGGCGAGGACCCGCGCGGCAACATCTTCTTCGCCACTCCCTCCCAGGCCATCCAAACCTCGCTGCTGTACGCCGGGGCCACCATCCTGGTTTCGCTGGCGGTCGGGCTGCCGGCGGCCTGGCTGCTGGCCACCCGTCAGCAGGACCTGGGCAGCCGCCTGCTGGATCCGCTGCTGATGCTGCCGCTGGGCACTTCGGCCGTGACGCTGGGCTTGGGATTCATCGTGGCGCTTAACCGGCCGCCGCTGGACCTGCGCACCTCGCCGCTGCTGGTGCCGCTGGCCCACAGTCTGGTGGCGCTGCCCTTTGTGGTGCGCAGCCTGACCCCGGCGCTGCGCAGCATCCGGCCGCGGCTGCGCCAGGCGGCCGCCATGCTGGGCGCCAACCCGGGCCAGGTGCTGCGCAATGTGGACCTCCCTCTGGTGGGCCGCGCCCTGCTGGTCTCGGCCCTGTTCGCTTTCGCCGTCTCGGTGGGGGAATTTGGCGCCAGCGCGCTGATCGCCCGGCCGGAGTATCCCACCATCCCGGTGCTGATCTTCCGCCTGCTGGGCCAACCCGGCGCGCAAACCTATGGGCAGGCTATGGCCCTCAGCACCCTGCTGATGCTGTTCACCGGGGTTGGCATGCTGCTGATCGAACGCCTGCGCATTGCCGATGTGGGAGAATTCTGAGCATGTTGAGCTTGGAGAACATCCACAAGGCTTACAACGGTGTCCCGGTGCTGCAAGGCATTGACCTGCAGGTGGACACCGGTGAAGTGCTGGCCTTGCTGGGGCCGAGCGGCAGCGGCAAATCCACCCTGTTGAATATTATTGCCGGCCTGGAAATGCCGGACCAGGGCCGCGTGCTGTGGGATGGGGCGGATTTGACCGAAGTGCCGCCACACCGCCGCGGCTTTGGGCTGATGTTCCAGGACTTCGCCTTGTTCCCGCACCGCAACGTGGCGGGCAACGTGGCCTTTGGCCTGCAAATGGCCGGTTGGCGGCCGGGGCGCGCCGAACGGCGGGTGGCCGAGATGCTGGCACTGGTCGGCCTAGGCGGGTTTGAACGCCGCGAGGTAACTGCGCTCTCCGGCGGCGAGCAGCAGCGCGTGGCCCTGGCACGCGCCCTGGCCCCGCAGCCTCGCCTGCTGATGCTGGATGAGCCACTGGGATCGCTGGACCGCGCCCTGCGGGCCCGCCTGCAGGGTGATCTGGCGGCCATCCTGCGCGCCGCAGGCCAGACCAGCATTTATGTAACGCACGACCAGGAAGAAGCCTATGCCGTAGCCGACCGGGCCGCGCTGCTCAACGCCGGTGAACTGGCCCAAGTGGCCGCGCCGGAGCAGCTTTACCGCCAGCCGGCTTCGGCCTTCGTGGCCCGTTTCCTAGGCCTCAGCAACCTGCTCCCAGGTGAGCTGAGCGGCAGCGGTGACGATGCCGCAGTCCAGACGCCGCTGGGCCGCTTCCCGGCGCCCTCCGGCGCAGCGCCTGGCCCGGTGATGGTGCTTTTCCGGCCGGACGCTTTTGTACTGGGCGAGCACGGCCCGGCCCAGCTGCGCGGCGAACTGGTGGGCAAGCAGTTCCGCGGCAGCCAGCTGCAGGCCGAAATCAGCGTGGGTGAGACGCGGCTGGCTATTGAATTGCCCTCCAAAGTGGAACTGCCTGCCCTGGGCCAGCCGCTCAGCCTGAGCTTCGACCCGGCGGAGGCCATCCAGCTCTTTCCCCATGACTGAGATCACGGTCCTCAAACAAAACCCGGCTGGCGAACTGCTCTACCAGTGGCAGGGGAAGCTGCTCTCCCAGACGTCCAACCAAGTGCTGATCGAAGCGGCCTTTAACGCCGAGAGCGGCAAGCTGATCGATATTCAACTGAACCAGGGCGACCGCTTTTTGGAAACCTATTATTTGGATCGCTGGTTCAATATCTTTGAAATTCGTGACCCGCAAGACGACCACCTCAAAGGCTGGTACTGCAACGTGTCCGCCCCTGCTGTGCTGCGCCCTGGGGAGCTGGTTTTCCGTGACTTCGCCTTGGATCTGCTGGTTTACCCGGATGGGCGCCAATTCATTCTGGATGAGGACGAATTCGCCGCGCTGGACTGCGCGCCAGACGAGCGCCAGCTGGCGCTAGATGGGCTGGCCCAGCTGCAAGCGGAGTTTGCGGCACGCTTCCGCAAGCGGTTGTAGCAGTTCGGCTTATGCAGGGCGAGGCATGCCTAGCCCCTACGTGTCTCTGCTCTGACTTCGTCCTCAAGATGTGCTCAGCCCAATCAAAAAGACCCGGACAGTTCGTCCGGGTCTTTTTGATTGGGCTGAGGCGCTTAGTAGCTGCGCAGGAAGTCAATGATGTAGTCGCCGCCAAACCAGGCTACGACCAGCGTGCACAGACAGCACAGGGCGGAGAAGATCAGCGCGCCGGCGATGAACCACAGCACGATGCGCAGGCCGCGGCGGCCGTCGGATTCGGCGTTGGAGGAAACGGAAGTGATTTCAGGTTCTTGGTTGGACATAGTTCTTTCGCTTTCTGAGCGGGATTGTAACATTCACAGTTGTGCAACTGGGTTGGTTGCTTTTTGCTTTCACCCGGTTATTATAGTTAATCGAAACTGCTTATAGAGGTATTGGTTATGCAAGTATCGACTTCACTCTCGTCCAATCCGACCCATGCCTGGTTGCGCAAGATTGGCGTAGCTTTCACTCCCGGTCCGATGACACCCCTGCTGGAAAATTTCCGCCAGGGACTGCTGGAACGCTTCGCCGCGCTGGGCCACCAGGTTAGCGATCCGCCTGCCGAAGATATTGACGTGCTCTTCACCACCGCCGCATTTGGTGAATCGGTCTCCTGGCGCGAGGCTTTGTTCTTCACCGCCCGCCGCAAATTTGGCCTCAAGCGCTCCCCGGTGGTCTATAACATCATCCAGATCAGCCCGGCACAGTTCGACGAATGGATGAACCGTTTCCAGACTGCGCTGGCCAAAGAAACGCCGGCAGCAGAGGATTTTCAGTTCGAGGGCCTGTCGCCCACGGCCTACAAGGTGTTGATCGAGCAGGGGCTGCGCGGCGGGCCGATCCTCTCGCTGGCGCGCATGCTGCAGGCGCAGGCCAAGAGCATCCGCATCCTGCTGTTGGTGGGCGACGAGCGCCCGGAGCGCGTCTACCACTTCGACCTGGTGGGCGCTTACCCGGCCAGCCACAACACCTCGGCCGAGGCCTTTTACAGCGACATCGTTTTGCGCATCGTCACCACCGAAAGCACGACCGAGGTTACCAATCACGAATTGATCCAACCCGAGATCAAGTTTCCCGAATGGGAAGCGCTGAGCAGCCCGGAAGCCATGCGCCGGGCCGGCAACGAGATTGGGGCGCGCGGCTTTTTCACCGATATGGTGCGCATCGAAGACCTGGTGCAGGTACCCGCAGTTAATGAAGGTGTGGCCAAGCAATACAGCGAGGGCTGCTTCGCCACCTGGGACCCGCGCCTAAATGCGCTGATCGCCACGGTGACCGGCAGCGCCCGCCCGGTGCACAAAGGTCGCCTGACCGACGATGACTTGGCCGTGATCATTGGCGTGCGCCCGGATGGTTCCGGCGCGCAGGTGCGCCATGTGGATGGCAAACGCAACGACCCGCCTTCATCCGAAGCGGTCGAGATGATGGATATGGACGAGCACCTGCCGCGCATCTCCAAAGAGACTGTAGCCGGCGTCAAGACCGAAGTGCCGGTGATCCGCTCTAAGCTGCATGGACACCGCGGCGTCAAGGCCTTCAACCCGGAACTGGTGGAATACGTGCCGCTGGACCCGCCCTATTATCACTACCTGGTCTCGTGCGCCACTGAAGCCCAGGCGCGCGGCATCAAGGCCGCCTTCAGCCGGGCCGAGTCGCTGCTCAACCCCGATGACCCGCGCAAGATTGCCTTCACAGTGCTGCCTGGCCACGGCGTGGTTATGGCAGAGAAATGGCAGCAAGCCAAGGCGCCTTTTGAGATTATCTGGGAAGCCATGGATTCTGGCGCTTTGGAGATCGACCCGCATGTGCCGCAGGGGTTGATGGATTACACGCCTGGCGATGACGGACGGCACCACCTGCAGGAGGGATAAAATTGGATCACACCCTGCTGTGTCGCTCTGAGCGGAGCGAAGAGCTGTTTTAAACAATTGGTTAAGAATCAAACCCGGCTGACAAAGTCTCTTGTCAGCCGGGTTTGATTTTGACTACTGTACGTAAACTTCTTCGCGGCGCGCTGCGCCGCTGGCTCAGAAAGACACAAAGCTAGTCTAGGAAATTTCCAATCTCGTTTCTTTTACAACATCTCGCGGATCACGGACGGCAGAATGCCGCCCTGGCGATAGACCTCGACGTCCTGGACGGTGTTCAGCTTGCTGACCACCTGGAAGCTGATCTGGCGGCCGTCCGGCTTGGTGGCGGTCACTTGCAGCTCGGTATTCGGCGCCATATCGGCGGTAATGCCGGCGATGTTGAAGCTCTCGGTGCCGTCCAAGCCCAGGCTGTCCGCACTTTGCCCGGCCTGGAAGACCAGCGGCAAAATGCCCATGCCCAGCAGGTTGCTGCGATGGATGCGCTCGAAGGATTCGGCGATCACCGCGCTGACGCCCAGCAGCAGCGGACCCTTGGCGGCCCAGTCACGGCTGGAGCCGGAGCCGTATTCCTTGCCTGCCAGCACGATCAGCGGCACGCCTTCTTCTTTGTATTTGGCTGAGGCGTCAAAGATGCTCATCTGCTCGCCGCTGGGCTGGTGGGCGGTAAAGCCGCCCTCCACGCCGGGCACCATGGCGTTCTTGAGACGGATGTTGGCGAAGGTGCCGCGGGCCATCACGCGATCGTTGCCGCGGCGCGAGCCAAAGGAGTTGAAGTTGGGCACGGTCACGCCGTGCTCCAGCAGGTACTTGCCGGCCGGGCCGTCGGCGGGGATCGCCCCGGCGGGGGAGATGTGGTCCGTGGTGACCGAGTCGCCCAAAATGGCCAGGGCGCGGGCGCCGTTGATCTCGCCGATCGGCTTGGGCTCGCGGCTCAGCCCTTCAAAAAAGGGCGGCTGCTGGATATAGGTCGAATCAGCATCCCAGTTGTACAGCTCGCTCTCGTGAGCGCTGATGTTGTTCCAGGTTTCGTTGCCGGTGAAGACGTTGGCATAGCGTTCGGCGAACATCTCCGGGCGCACGTTGCTTTCGATCGCCTGGCGCACTTCTTCGCTGGTCGGCCAGATGTCACGCAAGTAGATCGGATTGCCGTCGCCATCCATGCCCAGCGGGTCGTTGGTCAGGTCAATGTCCACCGTGCCGGCCAAGGCATAGGCCACCACCAGCGGCGGCGATGCCAGGTAGTTGGCCAGCGCGTAGGGGTGAATGCGGCCCTCAAAGTTGCGGTTGCCGGAGAGCACTGCAGCGGCCACCAGGTCGCCGCCAGTGACGGCCTTGACCACCTCGCCGGCCAGTGGGCCGGAGTTGCCGATGCAGGTGGTGCAGCCGTAGCCCACCAGGTTGAAGCCCAGCTTGGAGAGCGGCTCCATCAGGTCGGCGCTCTCCAGGTATTCAGTGACCACCCGCGAGCCGGGGGCCAGGCTGGTCTTGACGTAAGGCTTAACCTTCAGGCCGCGCTCTACGGCCTTCTTGGCCAGCAGGCCGGCGCCCAGCATCACCGAGGGGTTGGAGGTGTTGGTGCAGGAGGTGATGGCGGCGATGACCAGCGCGCCGTGGCCCATCTCGGCTTGCGAGCCGTTGGTGCCGAAGGTCATCTTCTTTTCCAGCTCTTCCGGCGCCAGGGCGAAACCGCGCTCGCTCTTGGGCGCCACCAGCGCTTTGTGGAACTCGCCGCGCATATCCTCGAGCGTGACGCGGTCTTGCGGGCGCTTGGGCCCAGCCAGGCTGGGCTGCACGCTGCTCAGGTCCAACTCCAATACATCGGTATATTCCGGGTCTGGCGAATTGGCCTCGCGGAACAGACCCTGGGCTTTGCAATAGGCTTCCACCAGGGCGATCTGCTCTTCGCTGCGGGCGGTCAGGCGCAGGTAACGCAGCGTTTCGGCGTCCACCGGGAAGTAGGTGATGGTGGCGCCGTTCTCGGGTGACATGTTGCCGATCATGGCGCGGTCGGCCAGGCTCATCGAGTCCAGGCCGGGACCATAGAATTCCACAAACTTGTCCACCACGCCCCTCTTGCGCAGGATCTGGGTGATGGTCAGGGTCAGGTCGGTGGGGGTCACGCCCTCGCGCAGCTTGCCGTGCAGCTTGAAGCCGATCACGTCCGGGGCCAGCATGTCCACCGCGCGGCCCAGCATGGCGGCTTCAGCTTCGATGCCGCCTACGCCCCAGGCCACTACGCCCAGGCCGTTGATCATCGTGGTATGCGAGTCAGTGCCCACCAGGGTATCGGGGAAAGCCCAGGTGGCGCCGTCCTGCTCTTTGGTCATGACCACCTGGCCCAAAAATTCCAGATTGACCTGGTGCACAATGCCGGTGTTGGGCGGCACCACGCGGAAATTGTCGAAGGCCTGCTGCCCCCAATGCAGGAACTCGTAGCGTTCGCGGTTGCGCATGAATTCGATCTCGGCGTTGCGCTGCAAGGCGTCCGGCGAGGCGAAGAAGTCCACCTGCACCGAGTGGTCGATCACCAGGTCCACCGGCACCAGCGGATTGATCTTGGCCGGATCGCCGCCCAGCGCGGCCATGGCATCACGCATGGCGGCCAGGTCTACGATGGCCGGCACGCCGGTGAAGTCCTGCAGCAGCACGCGGGCGGGCTTAAAGGGCATCGCCGGGCGGCCGGTAGCCTGCGGCTGCCAGCCCGCCAGGTTGCGCACATCGTCTTCAAATACATCCAGATCGTTGCAGTTGCGCAGCACCGCTTCCAACAGGATGCGGATGGAGAAAGGCAGGCGCACCAGTTGGGTCAGGCCGGCCTCTTCCAGGCTGTGCAAGCTGTAATACTGGTAGGTTTTGTTGTTTGCACTGAGATTTTTAATCGAATTGAAAGGGTCTTTTTTCATTGAAACTCCAAAAATGATTATAACGCCTGCCTCTGCGGGTTAGAATAGGTGAGGAGAGGCGCGCTTTCTTTTTATTCGCTTGCAGAGGTGCTATGCCTACATTTTTCCGTAACCGATCGATGAAAATTGCTCTAACCCTTTTACTGGCCGTACTGCTTAGCAGCTGTGTGGCTGCCGGCGACCTAGTTTGGTTGGACGAGAACGCCAATGGCATCCAGGACTCGGGTGAGCCTGGGGTTGAAGGCGTGACCGTGCGCCTGTACAACACAGAAGACAGCAGCCTAGTCTCCACCGCGCTCACTGGAGCGGATGGGACTTATCAAGTCGGGCAGCAGGGAGTAAATTCCGGAGCGTATTATCTGGAATTTGAAATCCCGTTGGGCTATGGTTTTACCCAGCAAGGGCAGGGCAATGACCCGGCCTTGGACAGTGACGTGGACCCGATCACCGGGCGCACTGAAGTGATGCTGATCAACAGCCGACTCTCGGATGTGGATGCCGGCCTGGTATTGATCGTGCCCATCGTACCCGAAACAGATACGTCTGAACCAGCCGCAGCCGGGATCACCGGCTTTACCTGGCTGGATGAGAACGCGGACGGCCTCCAGGACGCAGCGGAGCCGCCCCTGGCTGAAGTGATTGTGCGTCTGCTGGACGCACAGGGCGACATGCTGGATGAGCTAACCAGCGATGCCGCGGGCTTGTATGAGTTCACCGCTCTGCCGGTGGGTAAGCAGTACCGGGTGGCTTTCCAGCCGCCTGCGGATTACCAGTTCACCCAAATGGATGCGGGCGATGACGCCGCCGACAGCGATGCGGACACAAACAGCGGCCAAACCGAAACGTTCACCCTGGATACGGCCGGCGTACGAATGGACGCTGGCTTTGTGTCCACTGCGCCCAGCAGCCTGGGTCCGGACGACTTCCCGGCGGGCTACAACCCGCTCACCGGCCAGCCGCTGTGTGTGCCGGAAGCGGCCGAGTGGAGCGTGGTGGGCATTTCCATCTCGCAGTTTCCCCCGGCCGCCACGCGCCCGCCCACGGGCTTGGAATGGGTCGCTTGGGTTAGCGAATGGTGGATCGGTGAAGGCAGCACGCGCTTGTATGCACAGTTCTACGGCTGTTACCCTGAGATTGACTTGGACCAGGTCTTGGGCGACCAGGCCGGTTCTGATAGCCCCGAGACCGCTGAGAACCAGTTCATCATCGGCGACAGGGTTTGGTACGACAACAACGGCAACTCGCTGCAGGATGAAGGTGAGCCCGGCGTGCCCGGCATCGGTGTTGAACTGATCTTGCAGGGCCAGGTGATCGGCAGCACGACCACGGACGGCGCAGGCAAATACTTCTTCCAGGTGGAGCCGCAATATGGCTACCGCTACCAGGTGCGCTTCAGCATCCCCAGCAGCATGCAAACCTTCTACTTCGTGGCTGCCAATGCCAGCGCCGATGACAGCATCGACAGCGATGCCGACCCGGCTACCGGCCAGACCGCCGGCTTTGTGCTGCCGGAGGATGCCAGCCAGCTGCTGGATATTGATGCGGGCGTGCGGCATGCCATCCGCATCGAGGGCGTGCGCTCCGGCCGCCTGGTTTACGAGACGATGCGCGGCTACTTTGAGGGCTGCACAGTGATCGCTGGCGCCGACCCTGAAGTGCTGGCCCAGATCCAGGTCTGCGCCCAGGCCTCCAGCACCAATGACGGCGACATCGGCGCGGCGGGCATCGACGTGACCCGCCTGCAAGAGATCGCTGCCGAAAATGTGGGCTTGCACGGCCCGCCCAACCTGACCGGCAATCTGTTCCAGCAAGCGCCGCCGGAAGGTTGCACACCGGCCGCCTCGCTGACCATGTTCTACAACGTGGCCAACCAAACCTACTGGAGCTACGATGCCGACCGCGGCGCGTACCTCCGCCACCAGAACACCAATACCACGCCGGAGGTGCAAGAAGTCAGCACCGAGGCACTGACCGGCCAGCCGCTGCATTTTGAGAACGTGATGGTCTTCTTTGTGGAGCACCAACAGCTCAATGAGGCCGGCACCATTTTTGATGTGAGCATGGAAGGCACCATTGGCCGGGTCAAACTGCTGCGAGACGGCTTGGTCTGCGACCTGTATTGGTCCACGATCAATGGCGAATACGAGCAAGAGACGGGCCGCCTGCGCCCGATCCGCTTTGTGTATGCCGACGGCACGCCATTTCCGCTCAAGCCGGGCAAGCTGTTCATGCACATGGTGCACCTGAATGCCGACTTCTTCGAACCGGAGCCTGGTTCGGGTGACTGGCGGGCGCGCTGGTACTTGCCCTAAGGCATACAAAGAGAGCCGCGTTAGCGGCTCTTCTTAGGCTTCTCCTGGCTGGTCAGACGGCGAATGCGCTCGAACAGCGGCCCGGTGGTGGCCAGCGTGGCCGCCGAGGCCCACAGCGCGGCCTGCATGGACAGGCTGCGGCCCACGGCGCCCAGGATGGGGCCGCCGGCCAGCTCACCCAGCGCATCGATCTGGCCGGTGATGGACAAGACCGTGGCGCGCACTTTGGAGTCGATCTGCTGGTTGATCCAAGCGGTGATCAACGGGAAGCTGACTGCGCGCAAGCCATTGAAGGTGATCATGGCGGCGATCGCTAGGTAGAAATTGCGCGTCAGCGTGAAGAGCAGCATGGCAACCACCATGCCCAAATAAATGCCTTGCAGGCTGCGCAAGATGTTGGCGCCTTTTTGGGTGTCCACGCGGCGCTTGACAGCGTAATTTGCCGCCAGACTGGCCAGGATGAAAGCTACATTCAGAATCCCCAGCCATTCGATGGCGCCCAGCGACAGGCCAAACAGGTCCGGGAAGTCAAAGCGTTCCAGCAGGAAGGGCTGCGAGAGCCGGTCCCAGGCTTCACTGTACAAACCGAGCACCAGGCCGATCAAAGCAAAGGTGACCAGTGCCGGCCGGCCGCGGATCACGGCTAGACCTTTGTTAAAGGTGGTGAACATACTGCGCCAACCCTCACGCTGTTCTGCCGGCACGGGTTTGAAGCCGGTTTCTGGCATGAAGAGCAGCAGGAACAAGGCCAGCAGCATATACAGTCCGCCGCCCACCAGGTAGGGCAGGCCGAGGCTCATGGACCCCAGCAAAACGCCAAAGGGAATCCCCAGCAAATTGCCCGCCAGGCTGACCTGGTTGCCGCGTAGGAAGGCCGAACCGGCATTTTTTGTCCCCACCTCGTCTGTAACCCAGGCCGAGAAAGCGCCGCTGATGAAGGTGGAGCCAAAGCCCCAAACGAACTGCGAAAGAGCGATCACCCAAAACAAGGGCGCCAGAGCTTCGATGGCGTGTCCCAGGCCAATGAGGAAGAAGCCCGCGATGACCGAGACGCGCCGGCTGTAGACGTCTGCCACCACGCCGGTGGGGATTTCGAAGAGGAAGATGGACGCTTCCATGATGGTGCCCAGCAGTACCAGCTGCAGCGGGTCCAGCTGCGCCACATCCACGCGGTAGAGGATGTAGGTGGTCAGCACCAGCTTATTGGCGAAGCCGCTGGTGAAGTGTGCCAGCAGGTAGACGAACAGGGCCGGAAGTTTGCTTGTTGTCGGTTTTCGGGAGGGCATAGGCTGGGCAGTGTATCACCGCTGGGCGGGTCTGCGCAGCATGGCGCGTTATACTCGGAAAATGCTCGCTCGTTTGCGCACCTGGCTTAACCGCCATCCCTTTGAAGTCTTTGTGCTCTTGTTAGCTCTCCTGCCGCAGATCTACCTTAGCCTGAGCAATCCCAACACCATTCTGGACTGGTACAACTCCGACGATGGCTTCTATTATTTCCAGGCGGCGCGCAATCTGGCTGAAGGCTACGGCTTCACCTTCGATCGCATTAACCCCACCAACGGCTTCCATCCGCTGTGGTTGTTCCTCATCACGCCGGTGTTCGCCCTGGCGCAATCAGATGTGCTGCTGCCGCTGCGCGTCCTGATGCTGCTCTCGGCGCTGATCAGTGCCGGCAGCGCCATCCTGCTCTATCGCCTGCTGCTCCGCCAGGGCGCCGGCCCAGGCGGCGCCCTGGCGGGCTTGCTGTGGATCATTGTGCCGCGCATCCACGACCTGGTATTGCATTCCGGCACAGAGGCCGGGCTGAACGCCTTTTGCCTGCTGCTCTTCTGGGCCGCGCTGGTGCGCACGCCCGCTGTCCGCGGTGGGCGGCTGAATCTGGGCGGCTTGCTGGCGCTGGGCGGCCTGGCCAGCCTGGCGGTGCTGGCCCGCCTGGACAATGTCTTTTTCGTGGCAGCGGGCGGGATATGGCTGTGGCTGCGCTCCTGGCAGCCGCCCAATTCGCCGGTCCTACAGGGCAACCCCTGGGCTTGGCGCTTTCAGGTGGCCGCCGCCTTTCTGGCCCCGGTAGCGCTGACCCTGGCCGCCTATGTCGCCTGGAACCTGCTGGCCTTCGGTACGGCCACGCCGGTCAGCGGGCAGGTCAAACTGTGGTGGGGCACCCTGCGCAATACGGCCTATGGCTTCCCGGTCAAGAACTGGGTGGACTTTGGCGGCCAATTCTTCACCGATCATCCGGAACTGGGTCCCTGGTCGCTGGCCACCGCCTCGCTGTACGCCGCAGCCGAAGGGCTGCTGACCTGGCTGGGCCAGGCGGTGTCTGTGCCGGCGCGGCGTATGGCGCTGCTGGCGCTGGGTGGCATACTGGCCGCCCTGGCCGGCGGCCTGGTGTGGGCCGAGCGCAAGTTTGTGCGCTCGGCGGCGGTTTCCCTGGGTCTGCTGCCGTTCTTTGTGGGCTGTTTCCTGCAAATTGCTTATTACAAATTTGGCGGCTCGGTGGCCCAGCAGCCCTGGTACTGGATGGCGCAGATGATCTGGCTGCTGTTTGGGTTGGGCCTGCTGCTGGCGGCGCTGCTGCGCTGGCTGGGCCGCGTTCTGCCGGCGGCTGGCCGCCTCGCGCCGGTGCTGGGCGGCCTGGCCGCCCTGGGCCTGACGCTGTTTTATCTTGGCCATCTGCAGGGCGCCATTCGCCAGCCGGGCGACGGCAGCAATCACTTTTATCTGCATCGCGCCCGCTGGCTGCAGGCCAATGTAGAGCCGGGGGCGCGGGTGGCCATTACAGGCTCCGGCAACCTGGGCTACTTCAGCCAGGGGATCACGATCGTCAACATGGATGGGCTGATGAACACGGTCGATTACTTGCATGCCCTGCAAGCTGAACGTGGCGCTCAGTACCTGGCTGAACTGGGTGTGGATTACATTTTTGGCAACGAGTACATCCTGACCCAAACCAACCCCTACGGGCCGATGCTGGAAGGGCATTTGCAGCCCTACAGCCAATACTTGTTTGGAGAAGACCGCGTCCTGCCCTTGTGGCGTTTTGTGCCTTAATTGCTGCTCAGCTCGCCAATCACCACAATGCGCTGCGTATCCACCCGGTAAGGGTAGCAGCTGATCAAGGTCAGTGTCGCCTGCGGGGTGGGCGCCAGCACTTCCACAGCTGTGGGGGCGACGATGCGTGTTTCCACGATCTTGTAAGTGTAGGTGCGGCTGGCGGTGAAAATCACGATCTCGTCGCCGGGCTGCAGTTCATCCAGGTGGCGAAAGACCTCGCCGTAAATATCGTTATGCCCACTCAGCACCAAATTGCCGGTTTGGCCGGGGTTGGCGCTGCCAATGTGCTGGCCCACGCCGCGTTTGAGCGCTTCCCAATCGTCGCCCAACACCACGGGCGCATTGACCCCGATCCTCTCGATGCGGATGCCCAGCGCCTGCTCCGGCCCCGGAGTAGGCGCCTGCAGCGAGGCCAGATAGGCTTGCATTTGCGGGCGCAAATGCTCGGGGATTTCGGCTTCGTTCGGGCGCGCCGCGCCGCTCTGGCCGGGCGGGGTGTGGCCGGAGGGCAACACCACCGGGCCGATGATCGGCGCCGCGCTGGCCTCCCCGCCCAGCTGAAAGGCGGCCGAGAGTTCTTTGTTCAAGTTGTCCAGCACGCTCAGCCCGTTGAAGAAGATATAGACCAGACCCAGTACCGCCAGGATTTCCACGACCAGCAAAGTCCGGTCCAGGCGGCTGGGCCCCCCGCTGGCCAGGCGCAGGCCGGGCGCGGGGTGTACCTGTGGGCCATTCAGCGGGTCGCCTTGCGGCGGCTCGGCGGCGGCCGCCTGGCTGGCAGCCAGTTCGCCATCCTGACTGAAGCGCTGCAGGCGCCGGGCGCGGTCTGCCCGCCGGCGTTCCAGCAGCTGGCGGCGCAGTTCGCTTTCACTCAGTTCCGGGGGGTTATTCCTGCCCATCACGGGCATTATAGCCCTGGGCTTCGACAATCGTTTGCAGCTGGCGGGCCAGCGCTCTGCGCGAAAAGTGCGCCTGCAGGTAGGCGCGCCCGGCGCGGCCCATGGCACGCGCCCGCTGCGGGTCGACAGCCATCTGGCGGATGGCTGCGGCCAGCGCGTCCGGGTCGCCGGGGGCTACGAAGACGCCCGCCCCGGCGGCTTCGACCACTTGGCGGATGACGCCGTCGATCGCCAGCACGATCGGTCGGCCGGCGGCCAGGTAATCGAAGA
This sequence comes from Anaerolineales bacterium, assembly GCA_019637805.1. Lineage (NCBI taxonomy): Bacteria > Bacillati > Chloroflexota > Anaerolineae > Anaerolineales > Anaerolineales bacterium. The sequence goes on from JAHBVB010000001.1 coordinate 990,590, forward strand.
CTTTGTTGGGGTAGACCGTGGCATAGAGCTTGAGCGGCTTGAGGATCGCCAAACAAGCGTCGGCAGCGGCCAACGCCTCGGCCATCTGCTCTTTGGGCACCGGCGGCAGGAAGATCAGATTGTCCAGGCCCAGGTCTGCCGCCTGGCTTTGTAGTGCAGGCTTATCCTTGCCATCGCCCAGCAGGACGATGCGGATCTCAGGCTGGTCACGCAGCTGGTCGGCGGCCGCCAGCGCCACCCCCAGGTCGTTGGAGAGGCCGTGCGCCCCAGCGTACAGCACCAGGAACTTGCCTTGCAGTGCGTGACGCTGGCGGAAAGCCTCCCCGTCCGCCTGGGGATCAAACATAGCTTCGTCGGCCCCATTGGGCACCAATTCGGCTGTGCGCCCGCTGCGCTGGCGGATGTGCTCCACAAACCCAGGCGAATTGGCGATCAGTACATCGGCTTGGCGATATAGGAAGCGTTCCAGCCACTCCGAAGCCCGGATCAGCAGTCGGTTGCGCAGCACGCCGACTTCCACAGCGAAGGCCGGCCACAGGTCGCGCACCTCCAGCAAGAAGCGCGCTCGCTTCAGCCGCGCCAGCGCCCAGGCGGTGACGGCCTGGAAGATGGGCGGCGTGGTGCCCCAAACCAGGTCTACCTTGCGCACGCGCAAGCCGATAAAGAAAGCACTGGCGGTGAAGGAGAAGAAGCTGAGCAGGCGGTGCACAAAGCTGCGGTGCAGGGCGCGGTAGGTGGCCGCCCGCAGGATGGTCAGCCCCTCCGGCAGGACCGCCTGGCTGCCCACCTGCTCCGCGCCGGTCAGGTAACTGACCGGGCTGGCGATGACCGTGACGCGGTGACCCTGCGCCACCAGGTGGCGGGCGAACTCGGCGTGGCGCGTGCCGCCAGGCTGGTCCAGGTCTACAAAGGCTTGGTGAATCAGCAGGATGTGCATATTAGTCCGGCAGCGTCCACTGTGTAGTCAGCGTGAGCGGCGCGGCGGCTTCAATATCCGCCAGCAGGGCCAGCGCCGGTCGCTTGCTGGCGTAGCTGGGGGAATACCAGCCCAGCGTGGGCGCCGCCTGGGCTTTGCCCGCCAGGCGCCGCCCGGCGCGCAACAAGGACAGCGCCGGGGCCAGCGGCTCGCCAGACACGGCCAGCAGGACCGTGCCGTCCGGACCCTGCAGGGCCAACAGGTTGCCCTGCAGCTCCCACGGCCAATCCGGCAGCAGCCAGTGCAGGCGCACTTGGTGGCGGTTCGTGGCGGGGTGGGTGCTGTAGACCTCGTCGCGCACACTCCACAGGCTGCCTCGCACTTGCACGCTGCGGCGGTGGCGCAGGCCCAGGCTGCGGTAGCCGTCGTGTTGGGCGGCGGCGGATACCAGCCGGCCGGCGCGGTCGCGGCGCTGCTCCAGCACCTCGGCCTGTGCCCAGTCTAGCCATAAAAAGCGGCTGGCGCGGGTCATTTGGTCGCGCCCGTCGATCGTGAGCGTATTGTGCACGGCGCTGCCCGCCAGTGCATTGTCCCAGGGGACAGCGGCTGTGTAGAAGTAGGTGCCTGGGTCAGCGGCCAGGTTGTGGCCGCGCCACCATAAGTCCAAGTGCAGCTGGTCGGCGTGGCCGGGGCGCTCTTCAAAGCGAGCGGCGCGCAAATAGGCCCAGGCTCGGCTGCTTTGCAGCCGCAAAGGGCCGGCCGTGTTGCTGGAGGGCTTGGAGGCTTTGCCTGGCTTCCAGCCCAGCCAGAGCGCCAGGTCATCCCAGGCGCCGCGCGGCAAACTGGCCTGGCCCCTGGTGGCGACATGGGCGGCTTGCAGCACCGGCCGAAAGTCCGCAAACGGCAGGGCGCTGAGCGGCAGCACATAGGCGCCGTCGTTGGGGCCTAAGTTGGGGACTTGGCCGCTGGCTTCGTCCAACAAGGTCTGCAGCCAGCCGGCCGCCGCGGCCAGGCGCTGGCTCGTGGCCCGGGGCAGGGGCTGACCGCTGTGTCGAGTGAGTATCTGAGCCCAGCAGGCCAGGCTGAGCATCAGCCGCTGGTAGTTGCTGCTGTGCTGGGCGTAAGCGCCGTCAGCATGCACCTGTCGGGCAATGCCTTCATTAAAAGCGGCCCAACCCTGCTGGGCCCAGCGGCCCGCCTGCGGGTGGCTGGGCAGGGCTGCCGCGGCGGTGGCCAGGCCCAGCCCTTCGCTGAGCAGGTGGTTGTTGTTCTGGGCGCGGGCATAGTCCAAAGTCGGCGGGATGCGCTCAGCGTGCCGGGCCATGGCCTGCACCAGGGCCGCCTGCCGGGCGGGCGTGCTGGCCTCGGCGCCGGCCAGCAGGCTGTAGCAGTAAGCCCAGTGGATCAGGCGCAGGGCCACCTCCTGCGCCGAGGACCAGTGCGGGCCGCAGTTGGCCGGGTTGGCGGCGTTGAAGCGCTCGAACAGCCGCCAAAAGCTCTCGGCATGGCTTTCCTCGCCGCTCAGCCAGTAGGCCTGAGCCAGGCGCGTCGCCCAGCCGAAGCGGCCCGCTTCCCAGACAGGCTTGATGTCGCTGCCGTCCGGCAAATGACTGTGATAGCGCAACCAGTGCCCCAATGGCTTTTTTGGGGTCAGCCTCAAGGATCGTTCTGGCCCATCAAAAAGGCGGGCACGACCTTTGGCCGCGGCCTGCGCGTCTGCCAACAGCCGCTTTTGTCCGTCTTGGCCCAGGCTGCGGCGGATTTGGGCGGCGGCCGCGGGCTGCAGCAGCACCTGCGGCGCAGCGGGCAGGGGATCAGGCTGGGGGCGCCCGCCGGGCGGGGTTTGCCTGCGCAGCCAGCCGCTGCGCAGGCGTAGCTGGTAGCCGGCGTAGGGTAAGACCGCCGCCGGACCCAATTGGCGGGCGGTTTTGACCAGAGTCTGAAGTTTCGGTGTCCGAACCATGCGCGCGGCCATCTTACCATTTTGGGGCATGACCAAATCACCAAAGCCGTATGCTAAAATCGGCGCGTTGAAACGTACTTTACTTGCGCTGGCCGTGGTGCTGGCTGCCCTGTGGCATAGCCACCCGGCGGCTGCGCAAACGGGGGCAACACTCCACCTAAGCCAGCTCGAAACCGAAGCCTTCCCTACAATTCTCGGCTACTTCAGCGCACGAGACGCCGCCGGACAGCCCATTCCCGGCTTAACCGTCGAGGACTTCCAGGTTTTGGAGAATGGCCTGCCGCGCCCGCTGTCCCAATTGCGTGAGGTGCAGCCGGGGCTGCGCATTGTCGTGGCGCTCAGCCCCACCGACGCCTTTACGATCCGCGATGCCCAGGCGCGCACCCGTTTTGACTACGTGCGCGAGGCCATGCTGACTTGGGCCGGCGGGTTGCCGCCCAATGACAGCGCTATGGGTCTGGTGACCAGCGCCGGCCCGCTGGTCACGGACGTGTCGTTGCCGCAGTGGTCCGGCGCCCTGACGGACTGGCTGCCTGCGCCCATGCCGGCTGCGGATCTGCAGCCGTTGGAACTGGCGCTGCAAATCGCCGCCCAGCCTGCTCCCCGGCCGGGAGCAGGCAGCGCCGTGTGGTGGGTAACCAGCTCCCCCTCCCTGGCGGATATGAGCGTGCTGGCCGGTTGGCAGCCCCAATTGGTCGAGCAGGGCATCCCCTTGTTCATCTGGCAGATCGGCTCGGTTTCCAGCTTCTCCAGCGAAATCAGCCTGCAGTTGGCAGCCATGGCGCGGGCCACCGGCGGCCAATGGTTTGGCTTTTCGGGCGGCGAAGTCTTCCCCGCCCCTGAGGATTACTTCCGCGGCTTCCGCTCGGCTTACTTCTTCCAATACGATTCCACATTGCACAGTTCGGGCGCCCATGAAGTGCAGTTGCGCATGGACAGCCAGGCCGGGCAGGCCACGTCGGCTGCGCACAGCTTCAACCTGGAGATCGGCCCGCCCAACCCGATCCTGGTTTCTCCGCCGGTGCGCATTGAACGCCGCCCGTCCGAGGCCGACCCGCAGCAGCTGTCGCCCTTTAGCCAGCCGCTGGAAATCATTGTGGAGTTCCCCGACAATATTGAGCGCGGCTTGCAGCGCACTACGCTTTTCGTGGACGGCATGCAGGTGGCGGAAAACCGCAGTGCGCCTTTCACCCGCTTTGTCTGGGACCTGAGCGGCTACACCAGCAGCCAGCCGGTCACTTTGCGGGTTGAAGCCCAGGACACCCTGGGGCTGATCGGCAGCAGTGTCGAGATCCCGGTGCAGATCGGCGTCAGCATTCCACCCTCCCGGCTGCAAACCCTGCTGGACCGTGGCGGCACCTGGCTGATGGCCGGGGGTGTGGTGTTGGCCGCCGGCGCGGTCCTGCTGGTCCTGGTGCTTTCGGGACGCCTGCGCCCGCGGCAGCCCGGGGCGCGCCGCCGCAGCCGGCGGGTCACGCCGCTCCCGGCGGCCGGCCCCGACCCGCTGAGCGATACGCCGTTATTGGATTCGATCGTTCCGCTGCCCTTTGATGGCGGGGAAGCGGCTGACAACCGGCCCCCGGCCTGGTTGCAGCGCCTCAATGTGCAGGAGGCTGACCAACCCGCCGAGGTCTTCCCGATTTTTGGCAGCGAAACCTTTATCGGGCGGGACGCCCAAAACAGCCTGGTGCTGGAGGATGACTCGATCAGTGGGCGGCATACACAGATCAGCCATCAGCCTGATGGCACTTATACTGTGGCCGACCTGGGGTCGGAAGCCGGCACCTGGATCAACTATGCACCGATCTCACCGGAGGGCAGCCAGCTGCAAGACGGGGACCTGCTGCATATTGGCCGGGTGGCCTTCCGCTTCTTGATCAATCCGAGCCGGGATGATTCCCTCTAAAAAACCCCAATACCCCCTCTCGGTGGCTTCCCGCGCCATTGGCCATTTGAATGAGGACCGCTACGCGCTGGAGCACTACACCCTCAGCGAAGCCAACCCGAAACCCTCGTTGCTGACCATGGTGACCGACGGCATTGGCGCCAGCCGGGCCGGCCAGGTGGCCGCCCAACTGGCTGTGGATGCGGTGACCCGTCTGGTGGGGCAGAGTGATGCCAGCCAGCCCAGCGGCATCTTGCAGGCCGCCATCATCCAAGCCAGCCGGCTGATCCTGCAGCGTAGCGAAACCCGGCGCGAGTGGAAGGGCATGGGCAGCACCTGCCTGTGCGCCTGGCTGGTGGGCGACAGGCTGTATGCCGCCTCTGTGGGCAATGCGCGCCTCTACTTGATGCGCGGCGAGCGGCTGCAGCAGCTCAACCTGCCGCGCCTGCCGGAGAAAAATGCGCCGGCGCCGCGCAAGGACGCCGATGGCCTGCATGGTTATCTAGGCGCCAAAACGCCGCTGGATGTGGACCTGCGCCTGCACCCGGCTAGCGGCGGCCGGCCTTCCCTGCGCCAGCAAGGCATGCGCCTGCGGCCCAATGACCGCCTGCTGCTGTGCACCAGCGGCCTGGGCGATGGCCTGCAGCCGGAAGAGATCGGCGAGACTCTGGCGGCAAGCCCCATCGAGGATGCGGCTGAGGCCCTGATACAGCGCGGCCTGAAAATAGGCCTGCCTGGGGACCTGACCGCCATTGTCATCGGCATGCCGCCCGCCATCCCGCCGCTGCAGGCGCGGCGCAGCCAGCGCCGGCGGCGCCTGTGGCGGGCTGGCTTGGTCGCTTTGCTGGTGTTGCTGGCCTTGCTGGCCTGGCAAGGCCAGCCTGATACGCCCGACTTGCTAGGTCCGTCCAGCCCCACCGCCATCCACACCCTGACCCCGCTGCCCACACACACGCCCAGTCGTTAGCCTCATTGCTTGGACTGGCGCCCTGGCCTCGGCTATGATTGGTGGATGGCTTCCCCCCGCCTGCCTCGAGAGCCGCGTCTGGATGCTGCCGGCCGCCTGCGGCCCAGCTTGACAAGCTGGCTGCGCAAGCCGCTTTCGCCCGCCGCGCGGCGGCTGCTGGACTGGATCGCGGCCCAGGCGCAAGACCGCCCGCTGTACCTGGTGGGCGGCTTTGTGCGCGACCTGTTTTTGGCGCGCCCCAGCCTGGACCTGGATGTGGTCATTGAAGGCGACGCCATTCAGTTTGGGCGTAAGCTGGTCAGGCAGCTGGGCGGTGATTTGCAGACCCACCCGGCTTTTCGCACAGCCGTTTGGCTCCTGCCCCAGCGTCCGGCGCTATTGGCGGGGATCAAGGGCAAGCTGCCCACCCACATTGACCTGATTTCTGCTCGCCGCGAGCGCTATCCGCAACCGGCAGCCCTCCCCCAGGTGGAACTGGCCGATCTGGCTGCGGACCAGGCCCGCCGCGATTTCAGCATCAATACTCTGGCGCTGCGTCTGAACGGCGAACAGGCCGGTCACCTGCACGACCCCTTTGGCGGGCTGGCGGACCTGCGCCGCGGCCTGGTGCGCACGCTGCATGCACAGTCTTTTGTCGACGACCCCACGCGTATGCTGCGCGCCCTGCGCTTTGCCGGGCGCCTGGGTTTCCGGCTGGCGCCGGCGACCCGCCAGGAGTTGGCCCGCCACCTGCCGGGTTTGGCGCAGGTTTCCGGTGAGCGCATCTTTCATGAACTGGAGCTTGCTTTGCAAGAGCGGCCGCGCGTGCCGATTTTGCAGGCCATGCAGCGCGCCGGGTTGTTGGGTGTTATCCACCCCCAGCTTAGTTTTCCCAAACAGGCTGCTGCAGCACTGCAACCTCGCCCCAAGCCCCCGGCCTACTGGGGATTGTCCGCCGAAAGCGCCACCAGGGTCGACCTGGCCCTGTGGCTGATGTGGCTGCCGCTGCAGGCGGTGGAAGCCATCGCCGAGCGCCTGCGCTTTGAGGGCGAGCTGCGCCAACTGACCCTGGTCGCGGCCCGTCTGCACAGCGAACGCCGCCGCTTGGCGCGGTTGTCGCCCAGCGCCCTGGTGAGCCACCTCGAACGCCAGCCTCTGGCCGCCGTGTATGCCCTATGGCTGACCGCTGGCAGCCCACTCACCGCCCAGTTGGAAGGCTATGCGCGCCGCTGGCGCCATGTGCAGCCGCACGCCGATGGGCACGCCCTGCGCCGGCGCGGCCTGCCGCCCGGCCCGGCCTATGCACACATCCTGGCCCGGCTGCGGGCCGCCTGGCTGGACGGCGAAGTGCGCAGCGCCCGCCAGGAAGCGGCCTTGCTGGAGGAACTGCTGCGTGAAGCTGGCCGCTAGCGTTTACGCCGACCCTGCCTGGCTGCAGCGTGTGGTGATCCGCCTGGTGACCGCGGCCGACCTGCCCGCCTTGGAATGGGAGGGCGAGTACGTCCATTTCCGCCGGGTGTATGCCCGGGTCTTTGCCCGCATGCAGACCGGCCAAAGCCTGATGTGGCTGGCTGAGCTGCCCGGCGGCCCCGCCCTGGGGCAGGTCTTCGTGCAGCTGCACAGCGAGGCAGACCCCAGCGCCGCCGATGGCCGCCGCCGTGCTTACATCCATGCCTTTCGTGTGCGCCGTGCACTGCGCGGCCGCGGCCTGGGCAGCCAGCTGCTGACCCACGCCGAGGCTGATCTGTGGACGCGCGGCTTCCGGGAAGTGTGCCTGCAAGTGGCCGACGACAACCCGCATGCTCTGCGCTTGTATCAACGCCTGGGGTATGAGATTGTTGAGCCGGTGGCCGGTGATTGGACTTACTACGATCACTTGGGCCGCTTACAGCAGATCAGCGAAATCGGTTGGCGTTTGCTGAAGACTTTACACACCGCAGATTAAGCAAATTGCGTTCGCTTTCCCTTGCCATCGAAATTTTTTGATGCTACAATTTCCACGTTCGGCAGCACCCCATAGTAGCAACGACCGGAAGTGGGCAACCCCCACTTTTCTGCTTAATTAGGGGTGGTCACAAGGAGTTATACAGAGATGAAGAAGGAATTTTCCCTGGCTTTTAACGAAGTCCTGGATGATAAGCAGTTGCCGCGTGAGGTCATTGTGCAAGCAGTGCAAGATGCCCTCATTCAGGCCTATCGCAAGACGGTCAATGCTTCGCAGGCCCAATTGGTGCAGGCCAGCATCGATGACACCACCGGTGAAGTCAAGATCTTTGCCGAGAAGGAAGTGGTGGAAGATGTGATGGATGAACGCACCGAGGTACTGCTGGACGTGGCTCGCAAATACGACCCCAACGCCGAATTGGGCGACATCGTCGTGGTGGAGAGCACCCCGGAGAACTTCGGCCGCGTGGCGGCCCAAACCGCCCGCCAAATGATCCAGCAGCGCATCCGCGAGGCGGAGCGTGAGGCGCAGAAGGAATACTTCTCGCACCTCACCGGTGAGATCGTCAACGGTATTGTCCAGGCGGCCAACCCGCACATGATCACCCTGGCGCTGGACCGCAAGGCCGAGGGCAAGATGCCGCGCGGCCAGCAGATCCCCGGCGAGCGTTTCCGCGTGCACGACCGCGTGCGCGCCCTGCTGCTGGAGATCAAGGACACCACCCGCGGGCCGGAGATCATCCTCTCGCGTGCCCATCGCGATTTCCTGCGCCGCCTGCTGGAAGATGAAGTGCCTGAGATCTATCAGGGCCTGGTGGAGATCCGTTCCATCGCCCGCGAACCCGGCTACCGTTCCAAAGTAGCCGTCTCCGCGCTGCAGTCCGGCATTGACCCGGTGGGCGCCTGCGTCGGCATCCGCGGTGTGCGCATCCAAGCCATCGTACGTGAACTTCACGACGAGAAGATCGACGTGATTGAGTGGAACACCGACCCGGCCCAGTTCATCGCCAAGGCGCTCAGCCCGGCGCGTGTGGCCGGCGTTTACCTGGACGAAGCCGTGGACGGCAACAAGACCGCCACGGTGGTGGTGCCGGAAGACCAGCTGAGCCTGGCCATCGGCCGCGACGGGCAGAACGCCCGCCTGGCCGCCAAGCTGACCGGCTGGCGCATTGATATCAAGAGCCTGACCGAGGCCGCCGCTGATGCCCTGCATCAGGCGCAGGCCAACGCCAAGTTCGCCAAAGAACATGCTGATTGGGTCGAGCTCCTGCCGCAGATCGAAATGATCCTGGCTAAGAAGTCCGAAGGCCGCCCGATCACACCCGAAGAGTACACGCTGCTCAGCCGCTTTGTGGAACGCTTGGAGCGCGGGGAACAGGACCGCCGCGAGGCCATTCTGGATGCCCAACGCGAAGAGCGCGCCGCCATTGAGGCGCAGTTGCCCAAGGCGGCCTTCTCCATCCCGTTGGAAGAACTGGGCTTGGCGCCCAGCCTGGCGATGAAGATCAGCGGCGACGGCTTCTCCACCATTGGCGATCTGCTGCTGCAGCTCAAGCTGGATAGCAGCCTGATCCAGCAGATCGAGGGCGTTGGCCCGGTGGCCATTGCCAGCATCCAGGAAAAGCTGGACGCCTTTGTTTTCCCCGAGCCCGAGCCGGAACCCGAGCCTGAACCGGCCCCTGAACCGCAGGCTGAGGCCCCGGCTGAGCCGGAGGCCGTGCTGGTCGAGCAGCCCGAAGCGACTGCCCGTGTGGCGGAAGAGTACGAAGAGGACGAGAAACCGGTCGAACTGACCGAAGAAGACGAGAAGCTGTTGGCCCAGATGCAAGGCGGCCAGGCTCCCGAAGCCCAAGTGCCGGCGCTTTCTGTGGATGAGGTCTTTGCTCGCACCGAAGAGCAGTTGCTGGGCAAGGCCAAGGTTGCCAAAGGTGCCGCCCCAGCTGAGCCTGACAAGAAAAAGAAGGCCAAGAAAAAGAAGTACCGCGAATTGGACTACGATCCGGATGAGGACGTCACCTATACGCCTCGCCGGGACGAATGGGAAGACCTGGCTTGAGCTTAGCGTTCTGGGATGGCCGCTTTGGCGGCCATCCCAGCCGCCCAGCTAGTGATCATGGCGAAAGCGAAACAGCCTCCCCGCCGAGCCAAGCATGTTCCGCAGCGCACTTGTGTGGCCTGCCGGGCAGTTGAGGCCAAAGCCGGCTTAGTGCGCCTGGTGCGCACGCCTGAAGGTGTCTTTGTCGACGCCCGGGGCAAGCAGCCTGGCCGCGGCGCCTACCTGCACCTGCAGGAAGCTTGCTGGCAACGCGGTTTGAGCGGCGCCTTGGATAAGGCCCTGCGCACCAGCTTGAACGAGGCTGACCGCGCCCGCCTGACGGAATTCTTCGCCCAGGCTGCCCCGTAAGAGCCCCTTGCTGCTCTTAAGTCGCATTTTTGTATGAACCTGCCCTCGGTTCCAAACTAAGCTTGGTAAAATCTTAGCTTAGGGGATCAGGGGAGAAGGATTGGTGTTTTATGGCTGAGAACCTTACTGACAAAGAAATAAAAACGATTGAACTGCCGGGCAGCCTGACGGTACGTGAATTGGCTGACACCCTGCAAGCCAGCCCCATTCAGATCATCAAAACCCTCATGTCCAACGGCGTGATGGCCAATATCAACCAGCAGATCGACTTTGATACCGCAGCCATTGTGGCTTCGGAACTGGGCTTTGAGGCCACGATGCAGCAGTTGGACCAGCTGGAAGGTCAGGACAATACGGGCGAAGTGCCCCTGTGGCGCCAACTGATCGCCAACGAAGACAAGAGCAGCCTGAAGCCGCGTGCGCCGGTGGTCACCATTCTGGGCCACGTCGACCACGGCAAAACCACCCTGCTGGACGCCATCCGCCAGACCTCCGTGGTCAGTCAAGAGGCAGGCGGCATTACCCAGCACATTGGCGCCTACCAGGCGACCCACAAAGACCGCCTGATCACGTTCTTGGATACCCCCGGCCATGCCGCCTTTACCGCCATGCGCTCACGCGGCGCCCAGGGCGCCGACGTGGTGGTGCTGGTGGTGGCCGCCGATGACGGCGTGATGCCCCAGACCAAAGAAGCGCTGGCGCATGCCCGCGCCGCCCGTGTGCCGATCGTGGTCGCCATGACCAAAATCGACCGGCCGAATGCCAACGCGGAGCGCGTCAAGCAGCAGCTGGCCGAGAACGGCCTGATCCCTGACGATTGGGACGGCGACACGATCGTGGTGCCTGTCTCCGCCAAGGAGAAGGTCGGCCTGCAGGACCTGCTGGAGGCCATCCAACTGGTGGCCGACAATACTGAGATTTTGGCCAACCCCGCCGGCGAGGTCTTCGGCACCGTCATCGAATCCGAGCGCGACCCCTCGCGCGGCGTGATCGCCACGCTGCTGGTGCAAAACGGCACCCTCAAGCTGGGTGATATTGTGGTGGTGGGCCAGGCCTATGGCCGCCTGCGCGCCATGTTCGACTTCGCCGGTCAAAAGCTGGAAGAAGCCGGTCCGTCTACGCCCATCTCCGTCTTGGGCCTTAATGAAGTCCCTGCGGCGGGCGAGCCCTTCCGCACAGTGGACGCTGAGCGCGAGGCGCGCACCCTGGTGAGCGAACGTGCCGAGAAGGAGAAACAGGACAAGGGCCAGGCCGGCGGTTCGCTGACCCTGGAGAGCATGTTCGCCGCTTACCAGGCGGGCAAAGTGCGCGAGCTGCGACTGGTGATCAAGGCCGACGTACAGGGCTCCCTGGAGCCGATCGTGTCCTCGCTGGAGCAAATGAAGGCGGATGACAAAGTCGGTCAGATCGGTGTGCACGTGCTGCACACCGGCACCGGCCACATCAGCGAGAGCGATGTTGCCCTGGCGGCCGCTTCCAAGGCGATCGTGATGGGCTTCAATGTAGAAGCTGATGCGGCGGTGAAGCGCCAGGCTGAGGCCGAAGGCGTCTCCATCCGCCTCTACGACATTATCTACCGCATGACCGAAGACGTGGAAATGGCGTTGAAGGGCATGCTGGAGCCGGAACTCAAGGAGCGCCTGCTGGGCAAGGCTGTGGTGCAGCAGGTCTTCAAGATCAGCCGTTTCGGCAAGATCGCCGGCTGCCGCGTGACCGAAGGCGAACTGCGCCGTGGGGCGCTGGTGCGCATCGTACGCGACGACAAGGTCATCTTCGATGGCGAGCTCTCCTCCCTCAAACACGAAAAGGACGATGTCAAAGAAGTGCGTGAGGGATTTGACTGCGGCATTAATCTCAAAGAATTTGATGACTTCAAAGAGGGCGACATCATCCAGTGTTACATTCGTGAACTGGTTGCCGTGCAGTAACGGCTTTTGACGTTGCTCGTTTAGTCATTACAGGGTTGCTATGGTTTCACAATCTCGAGCTGCTCGTATTGCCAAAGGGATTCAGGAAATGCTCGCGGAGATGTTGCTCTTCGAGGTGACTGACCCGCGCCTGCAGGGCGTCTTCATCACGGATGTGCGTGTAGACCGTGAGCTTAGCCAGGCCAATGTCTTTGTTTCTGCGTTGGAAGGCGTGGAGCGTAGCCAGGAGATTTTGGCTGGCTTGCAGCACGCCTCCGGTTTCCTGCGCACACAGTTAGCCAGGCGCAGCGACCTGCGCGTCTTCCCCCGCCTGCGCTTTGTCTGGGACCCTACGCCCGAAAACGCAGAGCGCATTGAGAGCTTGATCGCCACCCTCAACAAGGATAGCGACACGGATAAGAATGGATAGATCACTGCTGGATCAGGCGCGCCAGCGTCTGCACGACGCGCAGAGCTTCCTGGTCGTTTCGCATGTGCGCCCGGATGGCGATGCGATCTGTTCTGTCCTGGGCCTGGGCCTGGCATTGCAGGCGGCGGGCAAGCAGGTGCAAATGGTGCTGAGCGACGGCTTACCGGAAGGCTTTGACCATTTGCCCGGCGTGCAGCAGATCGCGCGCGCCGCGCAAGGCCCGGTGGACCTGGTGATCACGGTGGACGCCGCCGCCCAGGAGCGCACTGGCGAAGCCCTGCGCCAGCACCCCCAAGTACATCTGAATATTGACCACCACATTACCAATACGCTGTTTGGCGAACTGAACCTGATCGACCCCGACTCCGTGGCCACCTGCGCCATGCTCGCCGAGCATCTGCCCGCCCTGGGGCTGGACTTCGCCCCGGGCGTGCCCGAAGCGCTTTTGACCGGCATCCTCACCGATACCATCGGCTTCCACACCTCTAACATGAATCCCCAGGCCCTGCGCATTGCCGCCGACCTGGTGGAGCGCGGCGCCGACCTGCCGGAGCTGTACGAGCGCGCCCTGCTGCGCCGCTCCTTTGAAGCCCTGCGCTATTGGGGTGCCGGGCTCAGCAGCTTGCAGCGCGAGGGCGAACTGGTCTGGGCCAGCCTGACCCTGGCGGACCGCCAGGCGGCGGGCTACCCGGCCAACGATGATGCTGAGTTGGTCAACAACATCGCTTTTGTCGAGGGCGCCGCGGTGGTGGTGCTCTTTGTGGAGCAGCACGACAACCAGGTCAAGATGAGCTGGCGCAGCCGGGGCGCGATTGATGTCTCGCGTATTGCTGCCCAGTTTGGCGGCGGCGGCCATCTAGCCGCGGCTGGTGCCAACCTTTCCGGCAGCCTGGCGCAAGTACAGGAACAGGTCTTGCAGGCCACCCGAGCGGCCCTGCAAGCGGTTGCAGTATAAAAACAATAAAGGATAAAGGACGACCTTTAGATGCAAAACAACTTTCAGTACACTTCCGGGGGCGGCCGCGGGGAGCCGGGGCAAAACGACGTGAGCAACCTGGTTTCGGGAGTGCTGGTGGTGGATAAGCCCATTGGGCTGACCTCGCACGATGTGGTGCAGATCATCCGCCGCGGCACCGGCATCCGCCGCGCCGGCCATACCGGCACGCTGGACCCGCGTGCCTCCGGCGTGCTGGTGGTGCTGATGGGCCCGGCGGTGCGCTTGAGCGAGTTCGTCTCGGCAGAAGACAAGCGCTACCAGGCCACCATCCGCCTGGGCTCCTCAACCGACACCTATGATGCGGAGGGCGCCTTTACCAGCCCGGAAGTGCCGGTGGACATCGAGCGCGAGGAGTTCACCAAGCTGCTGGAACAATTCACCGGCGAGATCGAGCAGACCCCGCCGGCCTATTCCGCCGTGCGCGTGCAGGGCCAGCGGGCCTACGACATGGCCCGCCGCGGCGAAGACGTGGAACTGCCGCCGCGCATCATCCAGGTGCACAGCCTGGAGCTGCTGGAATGGGCTTTGCCTGAGGTGGTGGTGGATGTGCACTGCTCGTCCGGCACCTACATCCGCTCGCTGGCCAACGACATCGGCGAGAAGCTGGGCACCGGCGCCCACTTGGTGGGCTTGCGCCGCACGCGCAGCGGCCGCTTCACTTTGCGTGACGCGGTCTCCCTGCGCCGCCTGCGGGAAGCTTTCGAGACCGGCAGTTGGGCGCAATATCTGATCCCCGCGGCCGAAGCGTTGGCTGACTGGCCGGCGGTAGAGCTGGACGCCGAGATGCTGGAGAAGGTGCGCAACGGCCACCGCATTCCTGCCGCGGCCGAGGCCACCGGCCTGGCCCGTGCCGTCAGCGAGCAGGGCGATCTGGTCGCCGTGATCGAAGTGGACGGCGCGGAGTGGCAGCCGCGCAAAGTCTTCATGTCCTAGGAGGCCTGCATGCAGCACTTCGCCTCGCTGCAAGCCGCCCACATTCAAAATGCCTGGCTGACCATCGGCGCCTTTGACGGCGTGCACCTTGGTCACCAGCAGATCCTCAAGCAACTGACTGCCGGAGCGCACGCCAAGGGCGCCCCGGCAGTTGTGCTTACCTTTGACCCCCACCCTGAAGAAGTGCTGCGCGGCCCGCGCAGCCGTTTTTATTTGAATACGCCGCAGCAGCAAGCCGAGCAGTTGGCCGCCCTGGGCGTGGATGTGTTGGTGCGTCACCCTTTCAACCGTGAAACTGCGGCCACCAGCGCCCGCGATTTTGTGCAGCTGCTGAAAGAGCACCTGGGCCTGGAAGAGCTCTGGGTGGGGCACGACTTTGCCCTGGGGCGTAACCGCGAAGGCGACTTTGCTGCCCTGCAAACTTTGGGCGCTGAACTGGGCTTCAGCCTGCACCCTGTGCCCGCGCTGGAGCTGGATGGCGCGCCGGTCTCGTCCTCGCGCATCCGCGGCCTGATCGCCGAGGGCGATGTGGCCGCAGCGGCGCGGCTGCTGGGCCGGCCCTTTGCCCTGGCGGGCGAAGTGGTCGCCGGCGCGCAGCGCGGCCGCAGCATCGGCATCCCCACCGCCAACGTGGCGGTGGATGACAAGCTGGCCCTGCCTGCCAACGGGGTCTATGTCACCCGGGCGCGTCTCGGTGGGCAGGCATGGGGCGCGGTGACCAACATTGGCCTACGCCCCACCTTCGAAGACGGTACCCTGGCTTCGGTGGTCGAGGCGCACCTGCTGGACTATGCCGGTGGTGAGTTCTACGGCCAGCAGCTGCAGCTGGACTTCTTCGCCCGCTTGCGCGCCGAGCAGCGCTTCGAGGGCGTGGAGGCGCTGCTGGCCCAGATTCAGCGTGACATCGCCGCCGCGCGTGAGCTGCTGACCAACCACTAACCTGTCATTGCGAGGAGTACTTGCGCAGCAAGTACGACGAAGCAATCTCCGACAACGAATCGGGGATTGCTTCAGCAGCCTGCGGCTGCTTCGCAAGACGTTTGGAGATTCGTGAAGATGGAAAATTCCGTATAATCGTATAGACCTATGCAAAGCTACCTCGACCTGATGCGTGAAGTATTGGAAGACGGCGCCGAAAAAGGCGACCGTACCGGCACTGGCACGCGCTCCGTCTTTGGCCGCCAACTCCGTTTCGATCTGGCGGCGGGCTTCCCCCTGCTGACCACCAAGAAACTGCACCTCAAATCGATCATCTACGAACTGCTCTGGTTCCTGCGCGGCGAGAGCAACATTGCCTACCTCAAAGAGCACGGCGTGCGCATTTGGGACGAGTGGGCCGACGCCCAGGGCGAGTTAGGACCGGTGTACGGCGTGCAGTGGCGCAGCTGGCCCGCCGCCGACGGTGAAGTGGTGGACCAGATCGCCCAGGTGGTCGAGCAGATCCGCCGCAACCCCAACTCACGGCGCCTGATGGTCAGCGCCTGGAACGTGGGCCAGTTGGAGCAGATGGCCCTGCCACCCTGCCACCTGCTCTTCCAGTTCTATGTCGCTGAAGGCAAGCTTTCTTGTCAGATGTATCAGCGCTCAGCGGACATTTTTCTCGGCCTGCCCTTCAACATCGCTTCGTACGCCTTGCTGACCCTGATGATGGCCCAGGTCTGCGACCTGCAACCGGGTGAGCTGGTGATCAGCCTGGGCGACTGTCATTTGTACAGCAATCATTTCGAGCAGGCCGGCTTGCAGCTGAGCCGCCAGCCCTATGCTCTGCCGCGTATGCAGCTCAATCCGGAAATCCGCTCCATCTTCGACTTCGACTACAGCGACTTTACGTTATTGGATTACCAGGCCCACCCGCACATCAAAGCGCCGGTGGCCGTCTGATGCGGATTTCCCTGGTGGTTGCCATGGACCGCCGCGGCGGCATCGGCCTGCGCGGCGGCATGCCCTGGCACCTGGGCGACGACCTGCGCCACTTCCGCCGCCTGACCATGGGCCATCATCTGCTGATGGGCCGGGTGACCTATGAGGCCACGGCGGGCAAGCTCCCCGGCCGGGATCTGATCGTGCTCTCGCGTGACGCGGGCTTCCAGCCGGCGGATGCGCAGGTGGCCGGCTCGCTGGCCGCCGGCATCCAGCTGGCCGAGGCCGCCGGCGAAGAGGAGCTCTTCGTCATCGGCGGCGGGCAGGTTTTCGCCGAGGCGCTGCCGCTGGCGGGCCGCCTGTATCTGACCCGCGTCCACGCCGAGGTCGAGGCCGACACCTTCTTCCCCGCCTTCGACGAATCCGACTGGCGGCTGATCTCGCAGCGCGATTACGCGGCGAGCGAACGCAATGATTTCGATTTCAGCTTGATGGTGTTGGAACGGTAGACGAAGCTCGTCCTTGGGGAACATGCACAAACTCAATCGCCGTTCCATCAGGTTGCCAAATTATGATTACAGCCAAACAGGCGCGTATTTTGTGACCATTTGTGTGCATGGGAAAGAGCACCGATTGGGTGAAGTCATAAACAATGAAATGCGATTGAGCCCATTGGGTCTGGTCGCTGAGAAGCAATGGATTGAGTTGGGTGATCGGTATGCCAGTATTGCGGTACCAGTATTTTGCGTGATGCCCAATCATATGCATGCGGTCATAGTAATTGCTGACAGCAGTGAGGAGCAGAGCCGTGGTAGTAGGGGCGGGGTTACCCCGCCCCTACGCAAACACACCTTGGGTCAGATGGTGGCTTATTATAAATATGCGACCACGAAAGCAATCAACCAACTGCAAAATACTCCTGGTATACGTTTCTGGCAACGCAACTACTACGAACGTGTCGTCCGAAGCGAACGTGAATTTGAGGCCGTGGCCAAATATATCCAAGCCAACCCCCTGAATTGGGAACGGGATGAATATCGATAAGGCGGTGGAGAACCGTTACTCGGTGTAGCCGAGTAGGTTCTCCTGGCGCTGCGTAGCAGCGCACATCATACCTGCCGCTTTGCGGCCAATTTCCACGGCGAAGTTGGTGCCGCGGTCCCAGGGGTAGACCTGCGACATGCTGGCGAAGTAAAGCCCGGGCAGCGGTGTGCGGATGTCGGGAATGTTGGCCGAGTGGTTGACCAGAGGCACTGGCTGAGCGTAGTTCGTCTGGTGCACCCAGACCCCTTTGACCCAGTCGCGGCGAAAATCAGGATTGACGCGCTGAATGCCGGGGATGAAGCGTGCCAGCAGTTCCTCGTCGCTCAGCGAGAAATACTCGTGGCCGACTTCCAAATAATCGCCGCAATACAGGATGTGGTCGCCGCCGAAGTGCTCGGGGGGCACGAAGTTGGTGTGCTCCACCAGGGCCAGGAAGGGGAAGCCGGCGCTCTTGGGGATGTTGTACCAGTAGTAGCCCTCGTTCGATAGCTGTCGGTCCAGCGCCAGGGTCATCACCACCGCACCCATGCTTTGCAGGTTCAGCAGGCCGCGCAAATAATCTTCTGGCAGCTGCGGGGCGAGCCTGGCCAGCAGGCTTGGGGAGGTGGTCGCCAGTATCTGGTCGAAATGCTGCTCGGCGCCGTTCACCGTCAGGGTCAGGCCGCCGCCATTGGCGCTCTCGATGCGTTCGGCGCGGGCGTTGAAGATGATATGCACGCCCATCTCGCCCAGGCGGGCGGCGAACTGGTCGGCGAAGGCCTGGAAGCCGCCCTCAAAAGTGCCCAGGCGCGTGGTGCGGGCGTGCAGGCGGGCCCACAGCCAGGCCATGTTGACATCTTTGGCGTAGGGGCCAAACTTGCCCTGCACCAGCGGCAGCCACATGCGCTCGTAGACACGCTCCCCGGCCCACTTGCGCATCCAGGCGTCCACGGTGGTCTTTTCCAGCGGCCGCCAATTGCTGCTGAGGCGCAGATACAGGCCCACCAGGCCGAAGCGAATCTTGTCCAGCCCCCAGCCCAGGCCGGGGTAGAGCAGGGCGGCCAGGATCGAGTCGAAGGGGTAAAAGCCGCCCTCGCCATCACGCCCCTCGTGATACATGACCGTGTAAGGCCGCGGGAAGAGCACTTGATCGCTCCAGCCCAATTCTTCGATCAGGCCCAGCATGTGTCTGTCAGAGGCGAACCAGTGGTGATAGAACTTGTCCACCCACCAGTCCCAGCCCGGCTGCTTGAAGCCCGCCGCCAGCCCGCCGGCCTGCTCGGCGGCTTCGTAGATGGTGACCTCGTGCCCGGCGCGGCGCAGGTCGTAGGCGGCGGCCATACCGCCGAAGCCGGCGCCGATGATGGCGATCTTCATACCGGCTCCTCCGTAGGCACTTCGCCCCAGCGGATGCCCTCACGGGCCAGGTAATAAGCCCCGAGCAGGGTGATGGGCAGCCACAGGGCGATGTGCAGAACGAAGGTGTAGCTGCTGGCCACCGCGGCCGGCACGCCGTAGGCTTCCAGCACGGCGATGCCCGGCGCGTCGAAAGTGCCGATGTAACCGGGGGCCGAGGGGATGGTGGTCGCCAGGTTGACCACGCCATTCATCAGCATCAGGGCGAAGAAACTGACCTCGAAGTTGAAGGCGTGCATCACGAACCAATATTTGCCCGTCTCCAACAGCCAGATCACCACCGAGGTCAAAAAGACCATCAGGATCTCCAGCGGGGAGCGCAGCGAAGCCAGGCCGCCCAGGAAGCGCTCACCCAGGGAGAGCAGCTGCTGGCGGAAGCGAACCGGAGCCAGGCGTGCCAGGGCGGCCAGCAGGCGCAGGCTGGCGGCCGGGAACATGGCGGCCAGCAGGAAGACCAGCAGCGCCCCGAAGAAGACCAGGCTGCCCCAAAAGGCGACCTGCTGGATGTTCAGGCCGCCCAGCAGGCTGCCGGCCCCACCCAGTTCGGCCAGTTCGCCCAGATTGATGAAGATGAAGGCCAGCATGACCACGCCGTCGAAGATGCGTTCGACGATAATGGTGGCCAACGAAGCCGAGACGGGCACGCCCTCACGGCGTTTGAGCACCACGGCGCGCAGGATCTCGCCGGCCCGGGCCGGGTAGATGTTGTTGCCCATGTAGCCGATGGCCACAATGGGGAACATGCTTGCGGTGGGCACGGTCTTCAGCGGGCGCAGCAGGTAATGCCAGCGCCAGGCGCGCGCCCAGACCGCCAGCAGATAAACGCCCACGCCCGGCAGCAGCCACCAGTAGTTGGCGGACTGCACCTGCGCCATGAAGTCATCCAAATGCAGGTCGCGCAGCACCAGCCAGAGGAAAAAGGCGCTGATCAACAGGCCAAGCCAAAATTGCCAACGCTTCACAATAAACATCCTTGCAGTGGAGAATCGTAAGCGATGCTCAGCAGCGCTAAATTCTCCGACGCGGCGCTTGCGCCGCAAAATTGCCATCGTTTCATACGATGTTTGCCCCACCCAAGGCCGCAAGTGATTTATTCATTAAACAGATTGTACTCTTGGCCGCAAAGTATTAATTATTATCATGACGCGAGGGTCTCTTGGCTTGACAGCCAGCCTGATAAGCTTGGAATCCCAGCAAACTGAAGCCAGTATAGCGGTTAACCCGCCGCGGGTTGTTGTTCGCCTGCCGGCGTCAACCGACAGCTTATACGGGTGGCCACGGTACGCTGCGCTGGTCCTCCGGTTGGGCGGGATAGTGCCCGGCGGCCAACAGGGCCGCCCGCCGAGCCTCCAGTGCGGCGATCTCCTCCTGGCTGAGGTAAGGCGCCAAAGCGGCGCTCAGCGGCCCGTCAGGCGCCAGCTGCGGCCCCAGGCGCGCCAGCCCCGCGCTGACCTCGGCCGGGAACGGCTCGCCGGCAAAGACCCAGATTACGGTGCGCAGTTTGGGTTCGGTGTGGAAGCTGATGCCGTGGTCGATCAGCCAGAGTTTGCCGGCCGGGTCCAGCAGGATATGACCGCCTTTGCGGTCGGCATTGTTGATCAGCAGGTCAAAAGCCGCCGTGGGACGCAACTGCTGGCGCACGGCGTCGTCAAAAGTGAAGTAGTGCTGTTCGGGGTCATGAGGGATGTGCAGCTGCAGGGAGCCGGGACCGAGCGGGCCATCGTCTCGAAAGACGGTGGGCGGCACCAAGCCCCAGCCCAGCGCCTGGCTGACCAGCCAGGCGGCCACTTCGCGGCCGGCCAGGCTGTCTTCGGGGAAGTCCCACAGCGGCCGTTCGCCGCGCTGCGGCTTGTAGACCGCTTCCAGCGGGGCGCCGCCGGGTTGCGTCACTTCCACCAGGAATGTGTAGTTGCTGCCCCAAGTGAACTGGCCGGTGATGGAGAATTCGCCGCTTTGGAGGATGGCGATGGGTGTGACTCGGGCACTAAGTCGCTTGCTCAATTGGTTACTCCCAATTGACCAAGCACCGGCTGACCCGTTGACTAATACTCATGCCCATTTTTGCGGGGCGCAACCGACGCGGCTCACTCCCTAGGCCAGACTACGTGGACCCCCTCTATGGTGGGCACATAAAAGTAAGCCGCGTCAGGAAGGGGATATTCATAGAGTACCTCTGCGGTGGCCAGGTCCACCACCAACGCACTAGCCACTCTGAAAGTCCATCCATATTCATCCGTGCCAGCGAGACGAAAGCCCACAAAGCTGCTCCCATCCGGGCTGACCGCCATGGGTATCACGTCCGGGAGCGTATTGGCCTGCTCGCCTTCCACTACCGTAAATGGCATTTCACCCGAGGGGTTCCAGGCGGAGTAATAACGATTTAGCAAGTCACCATCGCTGAATGAACCGGAGCGCTCTTCTACAAAAAGCAGATAGTCTCCGCGGTCCTGCAGCGGAAACAACTTCAGCACCTCTATGTTGTACTCCCGCCAGTCTTCCCGTTCCGTATCGAAGGTGGCTACATAGGCAAGCAACTCTACTTTATCAAAATCGTAGAGCTGATAATAATATTGCACTGGGCTTTCTTGGCGGGAGATGTAATCGTGCACCATGCCCAGTTGCGGGAGTATGCAGATCTCACACCGATATGAGTCTGGGGTCAGGCCACTATGCTTAATCAAATCAGAACGCGTTTGGGCGTTTGGCATCGGCCAGACCGTATGCTGGCCGGTGCTGGAATCATAGGAGATGCGCGGGACCCCATCTGCATCGCGGATATAGCTCACAATGTCATCCCCGGTAGACCAGATGACGGGCGCAATTTGACCAGCAGAATATGCGCTCGTAAATTGATCAATATAGGTAAGCTGGTCCGTTTGCAGACTGTACAGCCACAGGGAATCACTACTGTGGTAGTTGAGTACACCCAAACTCAGCCATTGTTGGCTGGGCGCCCAAGCCACATGAAGGAGGTCAGCCTCCTCGGCTATGATCCCGGAGAGATCAATCACCCGGCTTTCGCCGCTATCCAGGTCATACACGGTGCCGGGGCCTTTACTGGGGGAGCTGAACAGCATGCTGCCGTCGGGAGAAAGAGCCAGTCTCCACGAGCCCTCTATGGGAATGCTGGCTACAAGCTCTTCACTGCCCAATTCGATCACGTCGATAAAACCTTCCCCCCTCTCCCCCACCAGCTCCCATCTAGCTACGGCCAGGCGCGGGTTGGGGCCGCTGTAGGGCAGCTGCGTTGGCGTGGGGCTGGGCTCCACCGTAGGGCTGGCCTCAATTGTGGCGCTGGCTGCGGGCTGGCTGGTAGCGCTGGGCTGGCTGGCTGAGGCATCCGGCTGGCTGGCCGGCGCGGAGGCACAGGCGGATAAGAGCAGGCTAAGGGTTAGGAGAATGTGTTTTTGCATGATGGGATAACGCCCTCCCTATTGTGATGTTACTCCGGTTTCTGATCAGCGCCGTAGTCAGGAATGTGTCATGCGATGTGCAGGCGCCCCACTCATTCTAATTTACTGATCAATGCTTATGCCCATTTTTGCGGGCACAGAAATGGCCGGCCGGGTCCATCGGTTGGCCGCACTGCGGGCAGATCGGGCGGCCGCGCGAGGCGATCTCGATGCCCCAATTGGCCAGGGCGCGGATCTGCGAGCGTGTGCACCACAAGCGCGCCAGCCCCAGCTCATCCGGCTCCTGCTGGCCTTCGGGCAGCTCACGCAGTTCCAGGGCTACCAGGTCGCCGTCTGGGTCGTAGCCCAAACCCAACTGGCCGACGCGGAAGATGGGGTCCACCGGCGGGTGGATGTGCATCTGGTCTTCGTCGTAGTCGGCCGAGGCGTCGGCCAGGTCGGCGTGCTTGGTGTTGATCTCAGCCAGGAACTGCTCCACGCCGACCGCCAGGCTCTGGATCTGGGTCTTCTCACAGACCAGGGTGATGATGCGGTCGTCCTTCCAGGCCTGGATGTAAAAGACGCGCTGGCCGGGGGCGCCAATCGCGTCGGTGGTGATGTGGTCTACAGGGCGAAGCTCGATGGGTTTAGGCATAGAGGTGGATAGTATATCAGCCGGGTTTGGCAGCACCGTCACCGGCGCGCCAGTTTAAGTTGAGCAACTGGGCGCCAGCCTCGCCGATGAAGAGCGTACTGACCGAGGCCGTGTCCACCGAGAGCCGTTGGTACTGGTCCAGCGGCAGGCCGAGGTAGTGGGCAATGATCAGCTTGATCGGGTCGGCATGGCTGACGCAGGCGATGACGTCTTTGGGGCCGTGGCCGGCGCAGATCGCTTCGATCTGGTTAGCCAGGCGCAGCTGCTGCTCGGGGATGCTTTCACCGCCAGGGAAGCGGAAACGCGAAGGCGCCTGCTGCAAGACCTTCCAGGACTTCTCGCGGCGCATGTCCTTGAGCAGGCGACCCTGCCACTCACCCAGGTCGGTTTCCTGCAGGTCACGGCGGATGTGCACTTTGAGGCCGTGGGCCTTGGCCAGCGGTGCAGCCGTCTCACGGGCGCGCTCCAGCGGGCTGCTGTACACCGCCGCCAGCGACGGCTTGGCCAGCGCGCCGGCCAGCGCGGCGGCCTGAGCCCCCCCGCGGGCGTTGAGATGCACGCCCGGCAGCCGCCCGGCGGCGCGCCCGGTTTTGACGAAGTCGTTTTCGCCGTGGCGAATCAATAGGACAAGCGGCATGCTAGCGGCTCCCGCCGCCCTTGTGGCGGCGTTTGATCTCTTCGGCTTCGTCGTGGCCCGGGGTGGGCAGCTGTTCGCTGCGAGTGATGTTGAGCGCCAGCCGTTGGGCTTCGCGCCAGCGCGCCAGGCGCGCTTTGACCTCGGCTTCATAGCCTTGCTCGGACGGGTCGTAAAAATAGGTGCCCAGCACGTCCTTGGGCAGGTACTGCTGCGGGGCAAAATGCTCCGGCTCGTCATGCGGATAGACATAGCCCTGGCCGTGGCCCAGCGCCTTGCCGTCCCGGTTCTTGTCGCGCAGCGGGTCCGGCACGTCCACCTTGCCTTCAGCTTCGATCTTCTGGTAGGCGGCAAAATAGCCCAGGGCGCTGTTGGACTTGGGCGCCGTGGAGAGATACAGCGTGGCGTGCACGATGGGGAAAATGCCCTCCGGCAGGCCGATGAAATCGAAGGATTGGGCGGCGGCGTTGGCCACCACCAGGCCCAGCGGGTCGCCCAGGCCGATGTCCTCGCCGGCCAGGATCACCAGACGGCGCAGGATAAAGCGCGGGTCCTCCCCGGCGTAGAGCATCTTGGCCAGCCAGTACAGCGCTGCATCCGGGTCGGAGCCGCGCACCGACTTGATGAAAGCCGAGATCGTGTCGTAATGGGCGTCGCCGTCCTTGTCATAAAGCACGGCGCGGCGCTGGATCGATTCCTGCGCCACGGACAGGCTGATCTGGATCATGCCGCTGGCATCGGGTGGGGTGCTCTCCACGGCCAGCTCCAGGGCATTGAGCGCATTGCGCGCATCGCCGCCGGCCACGCGGATGAAGTGGGCGGCGGCCTCGTCGTGCAGGTGGATGCTGCGGCCGCCGTAGCCGCGCTCGGGGTCGTCCAGCGCCATTTGCATCACTTGGCGCACTTCAGCATCGGTCAGGGGGTGCAGCTGGAAGATGCGCGAGCGGGAGACCAGCGCGCCGTTGACCTCGAAATAGGGGTTCTCGGTGGTGGCGCCGATCAGGGTGATGGTGCCGTTCTCGACATGCGGCAGCAGGGCGTCCTGCTGGGCTTTGTTCCAGCGGTGCACCTCGTCCACAAAGAGGATGGTGCGCATGTTGTACAGCCGGCGGCGCTCTTTGGCCTCGTCCAGCACCTGGCGCAGCTCGGCTTTGCCGGCCATCACGGCCGAGAGCGTTTCGAAGTGCGATTGGGTGTGGTTGGCAATGACCATCGCCAGGGTGGTCTTGCCCACGCCCGGCGGCCCCCACAGGATGATGGAGGCGAACAGCCGGTCAGCCTCAATGGCCCGGCGCAGCAGGCGGCCTTCGCCGAGAATCTCCTGCTGGCCCACGTATTCTTCCAGCCGGCGCGGGCGCATGCGCGCCGCCAACGGGGCTTCGCGGTCGAGGCGCTGTTTCAGCGCGTGGTCAAAGAGATCGGCCAAAGCAGATGAATTATACAGCGCCGGTTGCCGGGCTGATTTAATTGCCTTTTATAATGAACAAGTGAGGGAAACCATGGAACGCCGCATTCGCTTTCAGTTGGATCTAAAAGCCACTCCCGAAGAAGTCTGGGATGCCTGGCTCACAGCGCACACTTTCTTTGCTCCGGAATCCAAGATAGACGCCCGGCCCGGCGGGGCTTATGAAATGTACTTCGATCTGGCTGCCGCGCCCGGCTCACGCGGCGGGGAGGGCCTGGTGTTTCTGGCCCTGCAGCGCCCGCATTTGATCTCTTTCACTTGGAACGCTCCTCCGCACTTGGCGGATGTGCGCCCACAGCACACCCACATCACTGTGCGCCTCGAGCCGTTAGCAAATGGCACTCGTCTGCACTTCTGTGAGGATGGTTTTGGTCAAGGCGGCCAGTGGGAGCAGCGCATTGAGTATTTCCGGCGCGCCTGGGGCAAGGTCATATTGCCGCGCCTGGCGTATCGCTTTGACAAAGGTCCAGTCGATTGGGCGCACCCGCCCGACCTTGACGCCTATGTGGATTTGGTGACGGAAATTCGCGAATAAGACGCCAGTCATTCGCTCGTGTCTGGTTTGCAAAAATGCCGAGACTCCACCTAAAGGAAGATTCTGATGGACCGCGTCAGTGCCCACATCCAGATCCAAGCCAGCCCGGCCAAAGTCTTTGACGTGTTTGTCAACCGGGTCAACGAGTGGTGGCCGCTGCAAGGCTACAGCTTTGCGCCGGAGCACACCACCCCCGGCCAGATCCACTTTGTTCCCGAAGTGGGCGGGCGTTTTTATGAAACCTTTGCCAACGGCGAAGAATTCCAGATCGGAGAGGTGACCGTTTTGCAGTCCCCGGCGCGCTTCAGCTTCACCTGGAAGGGCGAGGCCTACAAAGAGGCCACAGAGGTGGATGTGATCTTGATCGAGGTGGCGGGCGGCACGCTGCTGACGCTGACCCACAGCGGCTGGGCGGCCGCTGGTGTGCGGGAGTTCGCCCCCAGCTACGCGGCGGGCTGGCCCAAGCTGCTGGCCCTGTTCGCCGCACTGGCCGAGCGGGACTGAGGGTTAATCCGCCCGGCCGATCTCGAGCTTATTGAGCTTGCCCTCGGCATTCAAACCGAAGCGAAAATAGGCTTTGAAACTGCCCCATTGCTCGGTTTCGATGGTGCCGATCAGTTCATGACCATCCTGGCTTACCGCGTCGATGCTCACGAAACGCTCGTGGCCGATGGCGTTCTCGAAGAAGGGGCGGAAGGCCAGCGGCTGCCCGTCGTCCAGTAGTTCGGCGTCGTCGCTGAACTGGGCGAACCAGGCTGCTTTGTCGCCGGCTTGCAGGGCCTCAAAAGCGGCCTGGATGCTGGGATGGCCGAACTGCGGGGTTTCCATTCTGGGTAGCCCTCAGGCTAGCTTCCCAAACCGTCCATGTATTCTTTGATGGTCGGCACGCCGGTCATGCGCTCGTAATAGAAGTTGTTGACCAGGTTGATCAGCTCGGCCCGGGCTGACTCAGCCTTGGGCGAGAGCTGCTCGTGGACGCGCTCACGTGAGAGCACGTCGCGCAGCTGCAGCAGCTCGCGCACGATCTCCTGCTCTTCCGGGCCTTCCAGCGCCTGCACCACACTCAGGATCAGTTTGTCTGTCTGGCCCAGCAGGGTGTCCAGTTCGATCGACGAGTCGGGCGTAAAGCAGTCGTCAATCGTGCGGATCAGCGACCAGACCTGGTAGAGCACCGTAGCGGGTTCGTCGAAGAGCTCGCGGAGGAAGGCGGCTTCCTCATAGCGCCCGGTCAGGCGGAAGATGTTGTACATGCGCTTGGCGGCTTTGCCGAAGTTGGGGTCCTTGGTGGTGTACTTGCGCACCTCTTTTTCCAACTGGCGCACATATTCGTCCAACGCGTCGGCGTCCACCTGCTTGGCCAGCTTGGTGAACAGCGGGATGGAGCTGGCTTCCAAATAGACCTCTTGGAAATACGGGTCCAGGTAGCCGTCCAGCGGCGTGATCGTGCCGTCCGGCGCCTCCCAGGTGGCGTCCAGCATGTTGCTGGCGTTCACCAGTTGGCGGTGGGCCTTGTCGGCCACCACCCAGTCCAGCTTGCACCAGCCTGGGTCTTGCACAGCCTGCTGCCAGGTCAGTGTCAGCGGGGTGCCTTCGGCGTCTTGCAGTTCGATCTGCCCGGCCTGCACCTCGGCCGCATTCCAGGAGATCGGCGATCCAGCCGGCAGTTTCTTGCCCTCGCGCTGTACATCCTGCGGGTAGTTGCCCATTTTGATCTCGATCAGTTCGTAGCCCGGCCCCCTCAGCGTGCTGAGCGCCTTGTCACGGATCAGCTTGCCGAGGATATCGCAGGCCTCTTCACGGGTGGGGGCGATGATGTTGACGCGCTCAAAGAAGTCGGCGTCGCCTGGGTAGGTTTGGATCTTGGACTGGGCCGCCGATCCGGAGAGCGCCAGGGCGGTCTCCACCTGGCCGGGAACGTCTTCAAACTCGACCAGCTTGCCCATTTTGCGGAAGTGGGCCAGCTCTTCCGAACTGAAGTCCAGCATGGTCAGGCGGTGGCCGAAGACGCCTTCCTTTACATCCACGACCACGTCGCTGTCCTGGCCGTCGCCGGCGGCGACCGCCGTGAGCCATTGCAGGGCGGCGCTCTCGTCCAGCTGTACGCCCAGGCGCTGGGCGGATTCGATGATACGTTGCAGGGCAGCAGAAGGTTCAGGCATGGCGGCTCTCCTTGATTTCAGCCAGTATAGCGGCAAACATCACTGCAGTTTGGCGCGCATCATCCAACGCATTGTGATTGAGCATCTGGGGCAGGCCGTAGCGCTGGCTGACCTGCTGGAAGCTGGCCTCGGCCCACGGCCCGCCGTGCAAGCCCATGTAGACGGCCTTGATGTCTATGGCGCGGTGGCCGAAGGGGTTGTTGTCCAGGTAGTGGTGAAAATAATCGGCCACGAACATCCAGTCGAAGGGTGCGTTAAAGGCCACGAGGACTGGCGGCTGCCCCTGGCAGACTTGGGCCAGCCAATCAGCGAAGCGCTGCATCCCCTCAGCCGGTTCCAGGCCGGTTTGGGCCAGCGCCTCCAGTGACAAACCGTGCACGCTCTGCGCTTCGGCGGTGTTGTTCATGTTGATTGGCTTGAACTCGGCATAGAACTCTTGCTGCACATCGCTGACCAGCACGGCGCCCAGCGAAAGCATCGAATAATCGGCCGGGTTGGGGCCGGCGGTTTCGACATCCACACAAATAAAGCATTCGTTTGGCATAGAGGGCGATTCTAGCATGGGCAGGGGGCCAGCCCGCAAGTCCAGGCCAGCCGATATAATCCCCTGCATGCCTATCGCCAAATCTCCCTGGTCCTTGATTGTATTCATCATTTTCGCCCTGCTGCTGGCCGCTTGCGCCGCCCCCGGCCCGGTAACCCCGCCGGAGCCCAGCGTCACACCTACCCCGGCTGGCCCGCAGACCCTCAATATTTGCGCGGCGACCGAGCCGGCTTCGCTGTACCTGTATGCGGACAATTCCGCCGCAGCGCGCCTGGTGCGCCAGGCGATCTACGACGGCCCCTTTGACACCCAGGGCTACCAACCGCAAGCGGTGATCTTGCAGAGCGTGCCCAGCCTGGATAATGGCGGGGCGACCCTGCAAGCGGTCAGCGTGGGCCGCGGCGCCTTGGTGGTGGACGCCGACGGCCAGGTGCGCCCACTCGAGCCCGGCCTGCGCATCCGCCCGGCGGGCTGCCGGGACGGCAACTGCACTATCGAATACCGCGAGGGCGAGGTGCAGATGGACCAGCTCAGCGTGACCTTCACGCTGCTGCCCGGCCTGACCTGGGCGGATGGGGCGCCGCTGACCGCCGCCGACTCGTTGTATTCCTTTGAACTCGCCGCCGACCCGGCCACGCCGGGCGACAAAAGCCTGGTGCAGCGCACCGCCAGCTATACCGCCGAGGGCGAGCGCGCTGTGTGGCAGGGGCTGCCGGGCTACTTGGACCAGGGCTACCAAACTCACTTTTGGACGCCGCTGCCGCGCCACGCCTGGGGCGGCAGCTCTGCCGCCGACCTGCTCGCCGCCGAGGCCAGCAACCGCCAGCCGCTGGGCTGGGGCGCCTACAGTCTACGCGAATGGCAGCCCGGCCAGCGCATTGTGCTGGAGCGCAACCCTAACTACTTCCGTGCTGCGGAAGGGTTGCCCAAGTTCAGCACCCTCAATATTATTTTTGGCGTGCACAGCGCCGCTGACCTGCAAAATGGCAATTGCGATTTGCTGCTGCCCGACGACGCTTTGGCCGACCAGGCCGAAGCCCTGCAGGCGGCAGGGGCGCAGCTGCATTACGTTTCCAGCGGGCGCTGGGAGCAGCTCAGCTTCGGCATCCGTGAGATCAGCCATGACGATGGCTTTAATGTCTTCCAAGACAACCCGGATTGGTTTGGCGATGTGCGCATGCGTGAAGCCATCGCCATGTGCATCGACCGCCAGGCGCTGGTGGACCAACTGGCCTTCGGCCAGGGGCAGGTGCTTAACAGCTATCAGCCGGAGCATCTGATTGCGGTCGGCTACGGCATTCCCTACTCCCCCAGTGAAGGCAGTGCCTTGCTGGAGGAGATTGGCTGGCTGGCCGGCCCGGAAGGCACGCGGGTGAACCAGTTCTACCCCGGCGCCGCCTTTGGAGTGCCGCTGCAGCTGATCCTGATCACCAGCGACAGTCCGGGAGCGGCGGCGATCGCCGGCCTGCTGCGCTCCAGTCTGGATGACTGCGGCATTGCGCTGGATGTGCAAACCGGCCCGGCCGCCGAGTCCTTTGCGCCCGGGCCGGATGGGGCCGTCTTTGGCCGCCGCTTCCAGCTGGCCCAGTTCGCCTGGCCGCACAGCGACCGGCCGGCCTGCTACCTGTACCTGAGCGAGGCCATCCCTGGCCAGGACCTGTTGACCTATCGCTACAGCTGGGGCGGCTGGAACATTACCGGCTGGGCGGATGCGGAGTACGATGCCGCCTGCCAGGCCGCGCTGAGCAGCCTGCCGGGTGAGCCCGGCTACGCCGAAGCCCAGGCCCTGGCGCAGAACATCTTTGCCCAACGTATTCCTGCATTGCCGCTGTTCGTGCCCTATCAGCTGGCGGCCGCGCGGCCCGATTTCTGTGGTTTCAGCAGCGAAGCGGGCAGTCAGCTGCTGCAGAATATTGAAAACTATGGTTATGCGGAGTGGTGCGACTAGCCTGGCTTGACAAGCCTTGCTTTCGCCCGCATAATCCTTACTCAATAAGCAAAGACCGCGAAGCGGACAAGTACACGCCGAAACGAAGGCACAGAGAGCAGGAAGCGCTGAAAGCCTGCCCCCACGCCGGCTTGGAATGGACCGCCGAGTTGCGCAGTGAACGGATTTCCAGTAGCTGCCGCCGGTTCGCCCCCGTTAGCGGGCTTCAAGCGAATCAGCCAGTACGGCTGGTTAACTGAGGTGGCACCGCGGATCCCTATTCGTCCTCAATCACAGATTTCAATCTGTGATTGAGGACGAATTTTTATTTCTCTGGAGGTAGAGCAATGGCACAGACAAAAGGGCGCATTCTTACCGGGCATCGCCCCACCGGCCCGCGGCACATAGGCCACTTGGTAGGCACCCTGGAGCAGTGGCGCAAGATGCAGGACGACTATGAGTGCTATTTCCTCATTGCCGACCTGCATGTACTGACCACTGACTTTGAGCACCCCGGCCGCATCCAGTCCAACATTACCGACGTGATGGTGGACTGGCTGGCTTCGGGCCTGGACCCGGCCAAGGCCACCTTCGTGCGCCAATCGGCGCTGATGGAGCATGCCCAGCTCTCGCTGCTGTTTGGCATGCTCACCACGGTGGCCCGCCTGGAGCGCGTGCCGACCTATAAGGAGCAGATCCAGCAGCTCAAGCTCAACCCCTCGCTGGGGTTGCTGACCTACCCGGTGCTGCAAAGTGCCGACATCCTGATCTACAAGGCCAATCTGGTGCCGGTGGGTGAGGACCAGCTGCCGCACATCGAGCTGACCCGCGAGATCGCCCGGCGCTTCAATACCCAGTACGGCGAAACCTTCCCGGAGGCGGAGGGGCTGCTGACCAAGACCGCCCGTTTGCCCGGCACCGACAACCGCACCATGCATAACTCCTATGGCAACACCATTCGCCTGGGCGACACGCCGGAGGAGACCACCAAGAAGGTGATGAGCATGTACACCGACCCGACCCGCCTGCGCGCCACCGACCCCGGTACAGTGGAGGGCAACCCGGTCTTCGAATACCACGAGGTTTTCAACTCCAACACTGACGAGGTGGAGGACTTCAAAACGCGTTACCGTGAGGGCAAGGTGGGCGATGTGGAAGTCAAACGCCGCTTGGCCGAAGCGCTCAACGACTACTTGGCGCCCCTGCGCGCCCGCCGTGTGGAGCTGCAGAAAGATGCCGGCTATGTGGTCAAAGTGCTGGATGAAGGTACCGAGCGCGCCCGCCCGCTGGTGCAGGCCACACTGCGCGAGGCGATGGAGAAGATGGGGCTATAATCCAGTTTTAGATATTTCAATGGTGAGGGTGAATGATCAAAAAGATAACTAGCTTTCCATTTTTTTGGTTACTTTTAATAGTACTTGTCGGCCTCGCCATACGACTGATTTTGTTCACTGGGCAGATTCGTGGTGATGATTACTACTATGCAAAATCGGCCTTTGAGCTAACTCAGGGACGAACGCATTTCGGCGTGTGGTCTTTTGGGACTTCTCGTGTTGGCCTTTATGCCCCTACAGCACTGCTGTATACGGTTTTTGGTGTATCTCCATTGACAACAGCTGCATTTCCGCTCCTAACCTCTCTTGGCACGGTTGTACTGGTTTATCTGCTTGCAACCTTGTATGCGCCACCCAAAGCTGGGCTTATCGGCGCCATGCTTTGGGCCGTATTTCCGCTCGACATCTTTTTGGCCACTGATCTAATGCCAGATGCACCAACCGCTTTCTTTTACACAGGTGTAATGTATTTCTTTTTGCGTGCTTATCGCGCCACTCCATTGCGTGAGCGTTTGTTTTGGAACTTAGGAGCACTTGTTTGTTTAATTTGGGGGTTTTACGTAAAGCCAACCATCATAGCTGCACCCTTGGCTATTGGTATTTTTATCAGCATCCAGATGGCCAAGTTGGTTTACCAGCGATTTCTTGCTCGAAGGATAGCAGTTCGATTTCTTCTTAAGAGCTTTTTGCTCACATTTGCTCTTTTGCTACTCGGAATCATTTTGTTTTCTGGCACATTGCCGATTAAATTAGCTCGGGCCGGCACGGATTTCTCAATGTTGTTGACTATTGGCAAAACCAATATTCATAGCAGTGGATTCATTGTTACGTACACTCCCTTGTTTTTGCTGTTCGGTCCACTTTTCCTGATATCTGTCTTTCATTTGCTCATAAACTCAACGAAACGTGCTAATGATTTGTTGGCCTTAGTTTTGATTGGCCTTGCTTATTTTGAGTGGGGCTCTTTTGAGACAAATATTTTCAAGTACAACCCACTTTGGGATTGGGGTGAAGCCCGTTATGTTATCTATTTGTTGCCGGGATTAGTCGCTCTGGCTGCGATGTACTTGGCGCGATTTGTGCAGGAAGATGTGCTTCGTAGGCTAATACTTATCTGGGCACCACTTATCATCGTGTTAGCAATCATCATGTCAAACCCGGGATCAGAAGCTTTAGGCAACCGATTCAGTGAAACCGCGGTAGTCTTGTCACTAATAGGAATACTAGTTTCCGTTCTTTGGAGGCCATCTAAAACCCAGTCTTTGGTTAATCCATGGTTCGGTGCTGGATTGATATTGCTGATCAACCTGGGAGCCATGGCCCCGGTGCAACCCTCAGATTGGCGCTTTTTTGCACCACGACTGGCAATGTTGGCTAACTTGCAAGAAGCGGCACAAGCCTTCGATATTGAAAGTGATGGTCTTGTTTTTACTGATCACCCAAACATGCAGCTAGAATTTTCTTTTGACTTTGCCTTATCTGTGGATTGGGAAAATCAATTTCCTGCTGACCCTAATGGACGTCTGCGTTTGGTAACTTCAACAAGCAATTTGGTATTGCCCTCAAATAGCTTGCTCTTCCTCTTCAACTCAGATAATCAACCACCGCGGGACGCTCAACTAATCTCGGAGCATTATTTTGAAAGACAGTTGCTTTTCCGTGTTTATGGGCCTTTGGATGCAGAATGAGAGAATTTTTTAAACGATACTCTGACTTGCTGCTTGTGTTAGCTCTTGCTTTGCTTGTGTGGGTGCTTTTTTTGCCAGGTGTAGCTTATGGTGAAACGGTCGAAAATGCATATCGTGCCTGGCAAATTGCGAATGGGTTGGGTGAACTTTTGGGCACACACTCACCTGCGAGCCTGTTTTCTGAACTGCGTGCCGAATTTGGTGGCCGAATATTGTTGGTTAATGGGCCCCTAGCTTTGCTCTATTTCTTGTTTGGGGTCAAGGATTGGACAACATTCTTTTTTCCGTTTGCCATGTCGCTAGTAAACATTATTCTAGTCTATCGTATCACTTATTTTTTGGTTGGTCGCAAGGCGGGTTTCTTTGCTAGCTTGATCTGGGCATTCCAACCCAGTCAGGCATTTTTTGCCGGTGCGCATGCTGCTTGGCCTTGGCTGGTGACCGTCCTTCTTGCTGGCCTTGGCTGGCTCGCCCTCCATAAAACCCAATCCTTGCCACCAAAACTTATCCCCTGGTTCAAAGGCCTCGCAGTCGCTGCCATCGGACTGTTCTTAATGTTTGCAGATGGTTACATAGCGGTGCGCAGTTTCCTGGCTTTGCCGGAGTGGTATCTGCTTCTACCCGCCAGCTTCCTTGCTTTGCTGATCAGGCCGGCAACAGTCGAAGAGTTGCTCAAGAATTCTCGCTTCTGGTTTGCCTGGGTTTTGGGTTTGCTACTGATTAGTGGCCTGACCCGCGTTGACATCTTCATCTACGCTCAAGTATTAATCCCCCTGCTATTCCTTGGGCCGGCTTTGCTTGTAGCGGGCTACTTATCCTCTGTTCTAATTGGGGATTTGCTGAAGCGGACGGTGATTGTGTTGTTGCCGTTCTTGGCTATTTGCGCTTGGCTAACTGGCGGGTTATCTCGAATTGCAATACCTGATTATGGGAATGCAGAATGGTTAACTACTGGCCAGTTTGCGGTGGTTTTGCTGATTGGCTGTGGCTTGACCTTTTTGACCCTATTTGTAATTGCATGGCAATCGCACCACAAGATTGTTTGGTTGCATCTCCCACTCCATGTGATATTGGTGCTTGGTGTGATTTTTTCGCTCCTCTTAGTCATCCAGAGCCAAGGACGCAGTTATGCCGACGCTTCTGCTCGCTGGCGGCTTGCAGATCAATGGCTTGGGTTAGAGGGTGCCGAGGGAATAGTAGTTGATTCACAGAGGCAGCGGTTACTCCTAGGATATGCCAGCGGATTCACCAAGCCAATAACTCGGCTGCCTGGAGATTTTGCCGAGACGCTCCCTGGTAGCTTGGTGATTCTGCCTGAAGAAGACGTGCTTCGGGTTCAGCTTCCTGAGAATTGGATTCGAGTCCAAAGCTTCGGACGCCCGGAAACTCCTCGCCTGATTGCATTCAGGGTTCTGGAGGAGTCGCTGGACTGTAATGCTTTATCTGGCCTTGCCGAGAGGTTGGCAACTCCTTTGGCTGTTGTGGATTGTGATCAGCTGACTATTGGCTCAAATTTAATGGCAAACATGATTCAAGATAAGGCTCTTCCCAAAGATTCCTCGGAAAACGCTGGCGGATTGTTGCTTTCAGAACTGCTTTCTTATGATGGTTTTCTGGATTCAGATAGCTTTCTTTGGGTGCAGCAACGTGACCAGCAGGGTGAGCACTTCGGCCTTTTTCAGAAATACTTCTTCTTTTACGACGGGCGGACGGTAGAGTTCCAGCAAGAGTTAGAACCGGATTCTTTGTATTACCTGCACGTTAAACTGAAAACCGAGCATGCTATTAGTGCGCTGTATTTACGTATAAGGGACGAGGAATACAGTTATGGCTGGGTGTATCCGGAAGAATGGGGCACTTATGGACTATTGATCTCCACGGCTGGTTTTGAGGCCGTTCAAGAGGTTAGCATTTCTCCTGTGCTTATCAGCAACCATGCTCAGGTAGAAATATCACATTTTGGTCTTTACAAGCTGAAGCCCTGACCGTTCTATTCGTACAAAAACAGCCGCGCACACGCGGCTGTTTTTGTTGGGTTGGTCTGTGGGCTTATTGTACTTGGAAATTCAGCGTGGTGTCCAGTTCGCCGTTCAGGTAGATCTCCACCTGATAGGCGCCGGCTGGCCACAGGAAACCGACTTCATTGGCCAGGTCGAAGACCAGCACCGTGCTGCCGCTGGTGATGGAGACTTCGTCGATCAGCAGGTTAGGCTCTTCACCCTCCGCGTCCGCCGCGATCCAGGCTGCCGTCACTTCTGTGCCGTCGGGTGCGTTGGCCAGGTCCACAATCGCATAGAAGACGGCTTCGTCGCTGTACACGCTGGTGCTTTGGGTGCCTTCACTGTCCAGGCTCATGTAGGCGTCGGCAATGTTGGCAGAGCTGTAGTTGAAACCACAGGCGATCTGCGCAACAACCAATACGGCCAAAACAAGCATCAAAATAGATTTCTTTTGCATGGCATTCACTCCTGATTACAGAACGAAAAGTGGAAAGAATTGATACTTAGGAATCTTGCAAAAAGACGGGCAGATGGCCCAGGGCGATGATGTGCGCCCACCTGGCCTGGTCGCCTTCGGTGAAGATGGCGGCTTCGGCTGCGATCTGCGCCCCGGCTTTTTCCATCACCGCCCGCATGCCCTGCTGGGTGGACCCGGTGCTGACCACATCGTCCACCAACACCACCCGCTTGCCGCTCACCAGGCCGCGGTCCTTGGCGTCCAGGTACAAGGTCTGTGGGGCGCCGGTGGTGATGGAGACCGTCTCGGCTTGTATCGCGTCGCCCATGTAAAGCTTATAGCTCTTGCGCAGCACCACGTACGGCTTTTTGGCCACTTCAGCCAGCACATGGGCCAGCGGAATGCTTTTGGCTTCGGCAGTGACCAGCGTGTCGTACTCCACGCCCGCCAGTTTTTCGGCCAGGGCTTGGGCGCTGGCGCGCACCAGGGCCGTATCGCCCAGGATATTGAGCAGCGCAATCGTTACGCCGGGGGCCACTTCCACCAGGGGCAGTTCCCGGGTCAGCCCGGCGATCTCTACGGAATAGGTCTGGTTGTCCATTGTCAGTGGGCCTCATTATAATGTTGGCTTGCGTACCTACACCTGCCTTTTTGCCTTGTTCGCCCTGCTGCTGGCTTGCAGTCCCCAGCCCGCCGCGCCTCAGCCGGCGGCTGCCGCCGACGAGGTGCCTCTGATCAGCGTGTATTTTAGCGATCCGGAAAGCCCTCACGCCCAGAGTGTGCGCGGCGGGCCGGATGCGCATTTGGCGGCGGCCATCGCTGCCGCCAAAGTCAGCGTGGACATGGCCATCTACGACCTGGATTTGTGGAGCGTGCGCGACGCCCTGCTGGACGCCCACCAGCGCGGCGTGCTGGTGCGCCTGGTGGTGGAGAGCGACAACCTGCGCCGCAGGACGGAACTGCAGGAGCTGCGGGCCGCCGGCATTGCCGTGGTGGATGACCGCCACCAGGATTTTATGCATAACAAGTTCACCATCATAGACCGCCAGGAGGTCTGGACCGGGTCGATGAACTACAACGTCAGCGGTGCTTACTTCAACCGCAACAACCTGCTGCGGATTGTTTCGCCCGAGCTGGCCGAGAATTACCTGACCGAATTTGAGGAAATGTTCCTCGGCTTTGACTTTGGCGATCTTTCTCCCGCCAACACACCCTATCCGCAGTGGTATTTTGGCGAGATGCGCGTGGAGACGTACTTTGCCCCGGAGGACGGCGTGCTGCGCCGTTTGGTGGCTCTGGTCAATGCCGCCGAGGAGAGCCTATATTTCATGGCCTTTTCCTTCACCTCAGACGATCTGGCCGCTGCGGTGCACACCGCCGCCCAGCGCGGTGTGCAGATCTACGGCGTGATGGACGAGGAGCAGGGCCTCAACAACACGGGCGGCGAATATCATGGCTTCATTGAAGCTGGCTTGGATGTGCGCCTGGATGGGGAGCGCGGCGCCATGCATCACAAAGTGCTGATCATCGACGAGAGCATTGTGGTGACCGGTTCGTACAACTTCAGCAACAGCGCCGAGCGGCGCAATGATGAGAATGTGCTGGTGATCGAAAGCCCGCTGCTGGCGACGGAATACTTAGGCGAGTTTGAACGCGTTTGGGAGCTGGCCCTGCCATGAATGGATCCTCCGCCGGGTGGATCTTGCTGGCCTTTGGCTTGTATGCAGTGCTGCACTCGCTGCTGGCAGGGGCCGGCGTCAAAGATTGGGCAACCCGGCGCTTGGGCGCCGGGGCTGAGCAGCGCTACTATCGGCTGTTCTTCAATATGGTCGGCGTGGTCAGCCTGCTGCCCGTGCTGGCCTTGGCCGCCTGGCTGCCGGACGGCCTGCTGTACCGCCTGCCGGTCTGGGCCTTGCCTTTCAGCTTGCTGGGCCAGTTGGCCGGGCTGGGGCTGCTGGCCGCCTCGCTGCGCCAAACCGGCATCGGCGACTTCCTAGGCCTCAGCCAACTGGCCGGCCCAGCCGGGCCGGGCGGCTTGGTGACCAGCGGCGTGTATGCGCATGTGCGCCACCCGCTGTACACCGGTAGCCTGCTGGTGTTCTGGCTGCTGCCGCGGATGAGCGGCAACAGCCTGGCGCTGATCTTTGCCATCACGCTGTACTTCGTGATCGGCTCCTGGTTTGAAGAGCGCAAGCTGGAAAAAGCCTTTGGCCAAGCCTATCGAGACTATCAAGCGCGCACGCCGGCTTTCATCCCGCGCTTAACTGCGCCGCGCAATTCTTAGACTTCTCCAATATCGGGCCGATAGCATCTTCATGGGAGCGCTCGTTGGCTCCCATGAAGGAGTTCATTATGGAACTCGGCGAATTGTTTTTGATCGAAGACACCAGTATGAGTCCGGAGGCCCGGGTGCTGTGGGCGGCGGAACGCTATCGCCGCCGCTATGGGCAAGATCCCAGTTTGTGCCTGGTACACCCCAGCCTGCTGCCCGCCGCCGGCGGGCGCATTGCCGGCCTGCGTGTGGAGGCCAAGCCTGCCTTGCTGCCCAATTATCTTTGGTTGGGTTCGGTGGCCCCCGAGGGCCGGGTTAAGCCGTTGGCACGCTGAGCGCGGCCACAAAGGTTTCCATCGCCAGGCCGGGTTCGATCTTTCCCGTCTTCATTTCCTGATCGAGTGTAAATAAGCGCTGAT
Source organism: Anaerolineales bacterium (assembly GCA_019637805.1). Taxonomy (NCBI): domain Bacteria; kingdom Bacillati; phylum Chloroflexota; class Anaerolineae; order Anaerolineales; species Anaerolineales bacterium. The sequence continues at coordinate 1,028,695 of JAHBVB010000001.1, forward strand.
AAAGTGCCTTGAGGGCCCGCGCCGAAAAACGGCGCGCCTGCCCGGCCAGCTTTTCCGCCCGGAAGGGGTGGATGCTCAACTCCTTGGCGATCTCTGGCGCTTTGAGGCCTGTGTCCATCAGTTGGCGGGTTTGCACCAGCAGCCGAAAATGGCCCACCAGGCTGAAGAAGAACAGAATATGGTCGCGCTCTTGCAGCAGGGTTTCCAGCCGGTTCATGGCCTGGGCCGGGTTGCCGCCCACTAGGGAATCGAGCAGGCCGAAGAAGTCGCCTTGCTCGCCGATCGGCTGGCACAGCAGCTGCACGTCCTGCGCCTGGATCGGGCGGCTGTAGTTCACATAGGCCAGCAACTTGGCCAGTTCACCGTCGGCCGCCAGCTTGTCGCTGCCCAGCAGCTGCACCAGCGCCGCGGCGGCCTGCGGCTGCAGCGTCCCGCCCAGTTCGGCGGTGCGTTGCTGCAGCCAGGTCGCCATTTGCGGCCCCTTGGGCAGTTCGAACAACTGGGCCTGGGCGCGTGAGCCGGCAGCCTGCACCCACTTCAGCAGCCAATGTTTGGCGTCCAGTGCGGCAAACTCCTGGATCACAAAGGCCGTGCTGGCGGGAATTTGTTCCAGAAAGCGGATGAAGGCGGCACGCGGCTCGGCGGCGTTGAAGGTTTTGGCGGCTCCCAGCACGCTGACCACACGCCGGGCGCTGAGGAAGGGCATCGCCATGGCGGCCCCGGTCAGCGCGTCCAGTGACAGGCTGCCCTCGAAATGGGCTGTGTTCATCTCCGCCGTGCTAGGGTCGCCCAGTTCGGCGACCAAGGCGGCTACCGCCGCCTTGGTCGCCGGCTCGTCCTCTCCGTGGAACAGGTAGATGCTGGGGGCGCTCATGAACTGAAGGTTTCGACGCGGTGCAGGGTGGTGCGGCCGCGCTGGCTGCGCCGAATGCTGATGACTTGCAGGTCGCCCATGTCGGCGCTGGTGGTGATGTATTTTTGCAGCCAGCCGCCCAGCGGGCGGGCCAGCAGCAGGCCAAGCACGCTAGCCAGCAGGGCCAGCGGCAGACGCAGAGCCCAAGTGTTGCGCTGGCTGCCGCGCAGGGCCAGGTTGCCCATGCCGCCGGTGACCGCCGCGGCAGTCACCAGGTTGGTGCCGCAGTTGGGGTGCACCGCCAGCCCGGCTTGGCCGGCGCGGAAACGCTGCAGGGCTTCCTGCACGGCGGCTTCCACCGCTTCGGTCTGCACCTCACCTATCAGCCAGAAACCGCCGGCATCCGAATGCCCCGCCAGGCCGCTATGGCTGCGCCGGGCGGTCAGGATGTGAATGCTGGCATGCTCCAGCCCGTGGTTGCGGCGGGTGCGCAGCAACCACGGGATTTGGAGCAGAGATTGCAGTGGGTTCAAGTTACGCGGCCGCCTTCGGGGTGCGCGGACGGCGCGGTTTGGGCGCCGGCTCCACGATCTGCGGAGCAGCCGGGGTGTCCAATTCCAGGTAGCCCAGCGTCCAGGCACTTTGCACATAGCTGGTCAGGATGCCTTGCAGCAACAGCACCAGCGGCAGCATCAGTACGAACAGGCCAATCGCCACCAGAAAGCTCTGGCCCAGCGTGTTGGCGTCGTTGAAGATGGTGAAAAAGAAGGGGATGAAGATCACCAGCAGCGGCAAAGCGATCACCACGCCGGCCACCAACCCCACAATGAACAGAATCACCGCCAGCATGATCACCGGTCCGGGCTGGCTGCGCAGCGTCTCCCAGGCCTTGCTCAGCGCGGCGCTCACGCCCTGGCGGTCTTTTACCAGGGCCACATTGGCCAGTTCGCTGTAGATGTTGAAGGCGATCGCCAGCGGCACGGCCAGACATACCAGGCAGATCAGGCCGATGCCCAGGGTCAGAATCCCCAGCGGCAGGCCGATGGCCACGATCGCCAGGGTGCCGCCCAGCGCGATCAGGGCCAGCAAGAGGTTGAGGCCCAGAGCAGGCATCCACTCCACCTTGGCGTCTTCGACGATGGTGCCGAAAGAGATCGGGCGGTCGCTTTCGGCGCGCAGCACGGCGCGGATCAGGCCGACCTTGCCAAAAATGCCGATGGCCCAGGCGATCACGCTGATCAGCACGATCAGGCAGACCAACCCCACGATCAGCACCCAGCCGCCGTTGGTGAAGAACTCCTCCACACCGCGGCCGAACTGCTCGAATTGGGGCGGCAGTGTGCCTGGGGTTGTATCAGCCTCCCAGCCGGAACCGCCTCCAAATCCACCGCCCCCACCACCGCCGCCGCTGGCGCAGGAGGCCAGGATGCCAAACAGCCACAGCACCTTGTTCTTCCAAATAATTTCCCAGGAACGGGTTAGTACTCTTCCAAAATCCATGTTGTCTCCTTGCTTCCGGCAGTACCGTAAGAATACTTGTGTATATCTACTAATACGGAGTCTGCTGGACAAAAGTTACAAAGGGCTATTGTGGTTCTAGCATAGCACAGCCCGCTCGCCAAGTTAACCACAAAGGCCGCCATCCGGCGGCCTTTGGATTGATGGCAGGATTATTCGGTCTTTTTGCTTCGGCTGGGGCGTTTCGCCGGGGGCCGCGGGGCGTCCCCAGCCGGCTTTAGAGCCGTATATTGCAGCAGGATACCGGCGTAATAAAACACACTGAGCGGGATGCTGAGCAAGTATTGCGGCAGGTAAAGCAGACGCAGCCACCAGGCCTGGCTGAGGTCCATGATCGCTTGCGGCGAGCTCACGTCCATTGAGCCGAATGCGATGAATTGGGCCGAGAGCGGGATCAAGGTCAACACAAAGCTGGCGCCCATGGTAATGAACACGAACAGGAACACGAAACCAATCACCGCGCCCAGGTTGGCGCGGATCAGCTTGGCACTCTGCGTGAAGGCTTCGACTATCCCCAAGTCGTCCACTACAATCGCCGCAAAGGCAAACACCATCACAACAGAAGCGAGCATGATCGCGATCAGACCCAGGCACAGAAAGCAGAACAGCGGGATGATCATCAGGCCGGCTGCTGTGGATGTGTCTGCATTGGAGATCAATAAGACCAGGAAAAATACAAACACCAGATAGAGCAAAACGCCCAGCCCGGTCAGTAGCAAGGGCAGCAGCAACAGCCGCCAGTAGTATGGTTTGGTCTTTTGAAAGACGTCTTTAATCGAGAGTGATTGCCCTTGCTCGCTAAGGGCCACGCCCTTCAAGATGCCCCCTATGCTGAAGGGGAACAGCAGATAAGAGGCAATCCCCAAAATGCATTGCAACCCGATGGCGGCGAACAAGACCGAAACCATCTCCGCCGCTTCGCGCTCTGACAGCATCCCCGGGTTTGTCGGCAAGGGGAACGAGAAGAACAGCGTGGGAAGCAAAGCCAAAAGTGGCAGTGCGGCGAACAGCCACAGCACCTTCTCTTTCCAGGCGATTGCAAAAGATTTGGAAATGATGTTGCCAAGTGTCATGATGCCCTCCCTGTATTGAGCTTACTTATAACACGCCGCGCCACATCACTCCCACTCGATGGTGGCCGGCGGCTTACTGCTGATGTCGTAGACCACGCGGTTTACGCCCTGCACCTCGTTGACGATGCGGCTGGAGACGCGCGCCAGCAGGTCCTCCGGCAGCCGGGCCCAGTCGGCGGTCATGTAGTCCTGGCTGCTCACCGCCCGCAAGGCCACGCATTCCTGGTAGGTGCGCTGGTCGCCCATCACACCCACGCTGTACACCGGCAGCAGCACGGCGAAGGCCTGCGCCAGCGCCGCGCCTGCCACGCCCAGCAGCCCGGCGGCCAGCAGCTCATTGGTGAAGATGGCGTCCGCCCCGCGCAGGCGCTCCAGGCGTTCGGCGGTCACCTCGCCCAGGCAGCGCACCGCCAGCCCAGGCCCGGGGAACGGCTGGCGCCAGACCAATTCGTCGGGCAAGCCCAACTGCAGCCCCACCTGGCGCACTTCGTCCTTGAACAGGTAGCGCAACGGCTCCACCAGCTCGAACTGCATATCCTCTGGCAGACCACCCACGTTGTGGTGCGTCTTGATCCGTTCGGCGTGCTGGCGCTCCGGCGCGCGCGATTCGATCACATCCGGATAGATCGTGCCTTGCAGCAGGAAGGGCGGTTGGCCCAGGGTCTTGGCCCGCTCTTCAAAGATACGGATGAAGCGCTCGCCGATGCGGCGGCGCTTTTCCTCCGGGTCTGTGACGCCGGCCAGGTCCGCCAGGAACTGTGCGGCGGCGTCCACCACCACCAGTTCGATCCCCAGGCCGCTTTGCAGCGCCTGGGTCACCTGTTGGCGTTCCCCCTGGCGCAACAGGCCATTGTCTACAAAAATGGCGACCAGTTGGTCGCCAATCGCGCGGTGCACCAAGGCCGAGGCCACGCTGGAATCTACGCCACCGCTGATGGCGGCCAGCACAGCCTGCCCGCCGACCTGCCGGCGGATGGCGGCCACAGACTGCTCCACAATTTCCCCGGGGGTCCAGTTGGCCGGCGCGGCGCACACCTGCACGGCAAAACGCCGCAACAGCTCCTGGCCGCCTGGGGTGTGCTGCACCTCGGGGTGGAACTGTACGCCAAACAGCTTGCGCTGCAGGTCGGCCATGGCCGCCACAGGGGCGTTGTCGCTGCTGGCGATCGGCACGAACCCGGGCGGCGCCTGCTCGATCCGGTCTCCGTGAGACATCCACACGCGTTGCGCGCCATCCAACAGCGGGTTTTCCGTCGTGCTGTGGATCTCGGCTGCGCCGTATTCGCGCTGCCCGGAAGCGGCCACTGTGCCGCCCAGCGCATGTGTCAGCGCCTGCATGCCGTAGCAGATGCCCAGCACGGGCTTGCCGCTGGCCGGCACGTAGTCCGGCAGCTGCGGGGCGCCGGGGGCGTACACCGAAGCTGGCCCGCCGGAGAGGACAAAACCCAGAGGCTGCGCGGCCAGCACCTCTTCCGCCGGCGCATCGCAGGGGAACAGCTGGCAGTAGACCTGCGCTTCGCGCAAACGCCGGGCGATCAACTGCGATGTCTGTGAACCGAAATCCAGGATCACGATCATTCGGCAAACTCGATGATCTCGTCTTCCATGCGGCTGATGGCCGCCAGCGAGTGGATCGGCACGCTCAGGCTTTGCAGCACCTGGCGGCCGCCTTCAAAGGTCTTTTCCACCAGGGCGCCCACGCCCACGATCTGGGCCCCGGCGGTCTGCGCCAGGCGCGCCAGGCCCAGGATCGTGCTGCCCGAGGCCAGGAAGTCGTCAATGATCAGCACCCGCTCCCCGCTGGCCAGGTATTCCGGCGAGACGATCAGCTCCACCGTGCGGCCTTTGGTGTGCGAGGGCGCCAGGGTCAGGAACACCTGGTCTGGCATGGTGATCGGCTTGTGCTTGCGGGCATAGACCACCGGGATGCCCAAGTGCTGGGCGGTGGTCAGCGCCGGGGCAATCCCGGAGATCTCGGCGGTCAGCACTTTGCTGGCGCCTATCGAGCCAAACAGGCGGGCAAATTCCTGTCCGCAAGCGTCCATCAATTGGGCGTCCACCTGGTGGTTAATAAAGCCGTCCACCTTCAAGATGCCGTTGCCCAGGTTTTGGCCCTCTTTTAATATGCGCTCTTTAAGTGCTTGCATCCTGGCCTTTCGAATCAGAAGACTGCGTTGTCAGATTTTACAACGGCTTTGGGGCTCTTCATCCGTCTGTAAGGTGGATATGCTAGAATCGCTGGATTGCTCATGCCCAAAATCCTCATTCTTGCATCCAGCTCCCCGCGCCGTAAAGAATTGCTGGCTTTGACCCGCCAGCCCTTTGAAGTCCACGCCGCCGATATAAATGAAGACGTTCTCCCAGGCGAAGAACCGCGTGCTTACGTGCGACGTCTGGCAGAGGAGAAGGCCGCCAAGGTTGCCGAGCGCTTTGTCGGGCAGGATGTGATCGTTTTGGCCGCTGATACCACTGTGGCCCAGGGCCAGCGTATTTTGGGCAAACCGGCCGATGCGCAAGAAGCGCGCCAGATGCTGGCCGAGCTGCGCGGCCGCCAGCACTCGGTCTTCAGCGGCATCGCTGTGCTGCGCACGGTGGACGGCCACCTGCACAGCGATGTGGCCGACACCAATGTACCGATGCGTGATTACACGCAGGCTGAGGTGGAGGCCTATATCGCCACGGGAGACCCTCTGGACAAGGCCGGGGCTTATGCGATACAACATGCGGGCTTCCACCCGGTAGAGGATCTGCAGGGCTGCCGGGCCAATGTGGTCGGCCTGCCCCTGTGCCACGTGAAGCGCACTATGGAAAAATTCGACCTCTCTTTGCCGCAGGACTTGCCTGCGGCTTGCCAGGCTCATCTGGATTACCAATGTCCAGTGAGCGAAGCTATTTTGGAATGGCGCCAATGAAACCCCTATACCTGCTCCTTTTGACCTTACTGCTGGTTGCCTGCGGCGGCCCCGGCGCCCAAGAGCTGCCCACGCCGGTGATCAGCGTGGCCTCTGCGCCAGACCCTGAGGGCGCCGTGCGCGCCTATCTGGATGCCTGGAACGAAGGCGATTACGCCGCCATGTATCAAATGCTGACCCCGGCCAGCCGCGCGGCGGTCAGCGAAGAAGATTTCCTGGCGCGTTATGCCATGGTCGCCACCCAAACCAACTTATTCGGCGTGCATTACGAGATTTTGCAGCTGCTGACCCACCCGCGTACGGCCCAGGTGGGCTACCGCGTAACGCTCAATTCGGCGGTGGTCGGCGCCATCACCCGCGACACGCAGATGGACCTGGAGTTGGAAGGCGACCGCTGGCTGGTGGTGTGGGATGACCGCATCATTCTGCCCGAGCTGGCCGGCGGCAACACACTCAGCCTGGAACGCAGCGTGCCGACCCGCGGCATCATCTACGACCGTGACGGCGAGCCCATCGCCGCCAATACGACCGCCGTGGCAGTAGGCGCCTTCCCCTGGAGCATTGCTGACGACGATGTCAGCCAAGTCGTCTCTGAACTGGCCCGCGTCGGCCAGCGCCCAGCCGCCGAAGTCAGCGCGCTGCTCTTCCCTGAAGAGGGCGAGGAGCCCTATTACGTGCCCATCGCTGAGGTCTCACGCGAGGAATTTCAGGCGCGTGCCGGCAGCTGGGAAGGCCTCAGTGGGATCTACTATTTCGAATACAACACCCGCCTGTACTTCAATGGCGCCGCAGCCCCGCAAACCGTGGGCTTTTACGGCGCCATCCCGGCCGAGGAGATCTCCACCTACATCCCGCTGGGCTACCAAAGCCATGATTGGGTGGGGCGCATGGGCCTCGAAGCCTGGGGAGAAGAATACCTGTCCGGCACCCGCGGCGGAACCCTTTACGTGCTGGATCCCAATGGTGCCGTGGTGACGCAGTTGGCCCAGGCCGCTTCGCAACCCGCCGCGTCGATCTATTCCACCATCGACGTGCAGCTGCAGCGCCAGGCGCAGGACGCCATCAAGGATTTTAGCGGCGCCATCGTGGTCATGGAGCGCGACACCGGCCGCATTTTGGCCATGGTCTCCTCTCCCGGCTTCAATCAAAACTGGGCAGATCCCAACAACGCCAACAGCTTCTGGAACAATTACTTCCCAGACAATCAGCAGCGCTTTTTCAACCGCGCCACCCAGGGCCAGTATCCTCCAGGCTCTATCTTCAAGGTCATCACCTTCGCCGCCGGCCTGGAGAGCGGCCTGTACACGCCGGAGGACACCCTGGACTGCACCCAGCAGTGGTTCGGCCTCTCGGGCATCGTGCTGGACAACTGGACGGTGGCACGTGAGCTGCCTGCGGACGGCGTGCTCAACTATCTGCAGGGCCTGATGCGCTCCTGCAACCCCTGGTACTACCAGATCGGCCTGGATCTCTTTAACGCTGGCCAGGAAGATGCCATCACCGAGATGTCGCGCGGCTTTGGCCTGGGCGCCCTGACCGGCATCCAGGGCGTGCCGGAATCGGCCGGCACTCTGTCCGCGCCCAGCACCGAAGACGGTGACACCGGCCGCAACCAGGCCGTGCAGCAGGCCTTTGGTCAGGGCACCACCACCATCACGCCGCTGCAGGCCGTGGTCTATGCGGCTGCGGTGGGCAATGGCGGCACGCTCTACCAGCCTCTGCTGGTGGACCGTGTAGTGGACGCCAACGGGACCGCGCTACTCAGCTTTGAACCCCAAGCGCGCGGCAGCCTGCCGATCAGCGAAGACACCTTGACCAATCTGCAAACCGCGATGGGCATGGTCACCTCCAACCCGCGCGGCACGGCTTTCCGCCAATTCTCCGGCCTCGGCATTCCTGTGCACGGCAAAACCGGCACAGCCACCGCCGGCCAGGGCCTCGATCCGCATGCCTGGTTCATTGGCTACACCAATGCCGGTCGCCAAAACCAGCCGGATATTGCGATTGCCGTGCTGATCGAGAACATTGGCGACGGCTCGGAATTTGCGGCCCCGGTCTGGCGCCGCGTGGCCAGCTATTACTTCTTCGGCAGTCCGGGCACCTTGTATCCGTGGGAGACCAGCTTCGGCGTCTTGGATCCGGTCTACTTCGACGAAACCCTGCAGGCGCAGGCTACGGAAACTGCCGGCTCAGACAGCCCCGCAGTGATTACGCCGTCGCCATAAGCATGACCATCAGCCAGGGTTTGGTCGTCAGCTCGCAGTCGGGTTTCTACACAGTAGAGACCGACCACGGACATATTGTCGCCCGGTTGCGCGGCCGCCTCAAAAAGGGCCGCGCCACGGGCGACATCGTCGCCTTGGGCGACCGTGTGGAGGTCTCGCACCCCGGCGGGGGCGTGGAGGCGATGATCGAGTCGGTGGAACCGCGCAGCCGGGCGCTGGTGCGCCAGGACCCGCGCCCCAACGGGCTCTATGAGCAGGTCATCGTCGCCAACCCAGACCAGGCCCTATTCGTCTTCGCCTGCGCCAACCCGGAACCTCGGCTGCGCATGCTCGATCGTTTTCTGGTGGTGGCCGAAGCCCAGCAGATCCCCGCCACAGTGGTGGCCAACAAGGTCGATGTGGTCGGCCAGGCGGCGGCCGAAGAGCAGTTTGGCCATTACGCCGGTCTGGGTTATGGCCTCATTTATGCTTCGGCGGTCACTGGGCAGGGTGTGGAGGAACTGCGCCAGTTGTTGCATGGCAAACTGTCTGTGTTGGCCGGGCCTTCCGGCGTAGGCAAATCCAGCCTGATGAACCTGGTCGAACCGGGCCTGGACCTGCGCGTGGGCGAAGTGCAGCAAAGCTCGGGCAAGGGCAAGCACACCACCGTGGAACGCCGGCTGTTCAAGCTGGCCGCCGGCGGCTATGTCGCCGACACGCCGGGTCTGAAGGCGTTGGCGCTTTGGGACATTGAACCTGAGGAACTGGACGGCTATTTCCCTGAATTGCGCGCCATGATTCATGACTGTCAATATCGCAGCTGCCATCATTTTGATGAACCCGGCTGTGCAGTGCGCGCGGCTGTAGAGGTAGGTGACCTGCATCCCGCCCGCTACGAGTCTTATAAACTTCTGCGCCAGGGCGCCAAGGAATAAAAAAACGGGCCATCGGCCCGTTTTTTTATTCACGATCGCTCGCGGTCTTCGTAATAGTCTTCTTCTTTTCGTTTCTTGATCCGCTGTACACCGATCATGGCGATGCCGATGATGCCAAAAAGCATCCCAACCAGCGAAGTGCCGTAGGCTAAGAAAGCTAAGAAGAAGTTGATCTTGACTATGCCCAGGACGAACATATAAGGCATGACGAACCCAAACAGGACCATCAGAAAGCCGTAGACCAAATATTGCTTAGCGCTTAACTGCAGCAAGTTTTACCTCAAGCTCTGGATCATACAACCAGCACAAGGTTAAGTAATTGCTCTCGGGTTGGGTCTCTGGCGGCTCCTCCACATCACACAGCCCTTCCATAAAGTGAGGGCAGCGGGGGTGGAAGCGGCAGCCGGTTGGGGGTTTCACCAGGCTGGGGGGCTCGCCAGGGGGCACATCTTTGTAATGCAGGGCATTGTCGGCATCCGGGTCGGAGGTGGCCGCTAACAGCGCTTGGGTATAGGGATGGCGGGCATTCTTCAGCAGCGCCTCCATCTTGGCTTTTTCGATCAGCTGGCCGGCATACATCACGAAGATGCGCTCAGAGAAGTAGCGCACGGTCGACAAGTCATGCGTGATGTAGATCACGGCCAGGTTGTGGCTCTCTTGCAGGCCGCGCAGCAGTTTCAGGATCTCCACGCGTACAGAAGCGTCCAGCATCGAGACCGGCTCGTCGGCCACGATCAACTTGGGCTCCAGGATCATCGCCCGCGCAATTACCACGCGCTGCGCCTGGCCGCCGCTGATCTGATGGGGGAACTTTGGCAACACCTCCGCCTGGGGCGTCAGTTTCACCTCCTCCATCACTTTGTAAATGCGGCGCATGCGCTCTTCTTTGTCATTCACGCCGTGAATGATCAGCGGCTCTTCCAAAATGCGCTCGATGGTCATGAAAGGCGGCAGCGAACCAAAGGGGTCCTGCTGTACATAGCCCACCTGGGCGCTGTACCAGGACAGGTCTTCACGGTTGAACTTGCTGATATCACGACCTTCGAAAACGATTGAACCTTCAGTGGGCTTATTGATGCCAAGAATGGTTTTCATCAGGCTGGATTTACCGCAACCACTTTCGCCCACAATGGCGATCGCCTCACCCTGGTGCAAGTCAAAAGACACGTTATCCACCGCGCGCACATAACCGGCGTTGCCAAAGCCGAAGCGGCGCAGTTCAAACCAAACACGCAGATCTTTGATGGAAAGCAAGGTCTCGCTGGCTTTGCCATTCGGGCTGGCGGCCTGGGCCGCCTTCTTTGTCTTTGTTGCCATTACTTTTTGCGCTCCTTGCGACCAGGTTCGTACAACCAGCATTTTACTTTACGGCCCTCTTGCTCAAAGAGCGGCGGGTCTTGATCACATTTGTCAAAACGGTGCGCACAGCGGGCGGCAAAGCGGCAGCCCGTGGGCGGGTTGATCAGGCTGGGGGGCTGCCCGGTGATGTATTCCGGTTCCACCGTGGCGCGCAAGCGCGGCACGCTGGCCATCAGCTTTTGTGAGTAAGGGTGCAGCGGATCTTCGAAGAAGCGCCGGGCATCGGCATCTTCTACGATTTGCCCGGCGTACATCACTACCACGCGGTCGGCCAGCTCGCTGGACGTGGCAATGTCGTGGGTGATTAGAATGAAGCTGGCATCTGTTTCTTTTTTGACGCGCTTCAGCAGGTTCATGATGTTGGCCTGGGTCAGCAAGTCCAGCGCAGAGGTGGGCTCGTCCAGCACCACCAGCTGTGGGTTGGTTACCAGTGCCATGGCGATCGCCACGCGTTGGCGCATACCGCCGCTCAACTCGAAGGCGTAGCGGTCCAGAAAATCCACGGGGACGCCCACCTTCTTGAACATCTCTTTGGCGGTCTCCAAGGCGTTTTTCAGGCTCATGCCCATGTGGATGATCAATGGTTCCGCTACCTGGTCGCCCACCTTCAGCACCGGGTTCAGCGAGTTCATGGCTGCTTGCGGCACCATGGAGATCTTGACCCAGCGTACATCTTCGCGGAAAGCTTCGTCGTCCAAAGCCATCGTGTCCTGCCCGTTCAGGCGGACATGCCCGCTGTATTCATGGATATTGCGTGGGATCAGGCGCAGCAAAGCCTTAGCAAAAGATGTTTTCCCGCAGCCGGATTCGCCGATGACCACTACGGCCTGGTTGGACGGCATCTGGAAATCGACACCATCCACGGCTTGCACCACCCCTTTGGAGGTACGGAAAGACAGCTTCAAGTTCTCTACATCGAGTAGTACGTCGTTCTTCATGAGCGATAACGTTCTTTCTTAGTGAAAGGATTAAATATCCCGCAGGCGGGGGTTGAAGACCCGGTCCATCGCAAAACCTACCATCGCAAAGGCCAGGCCAGTCACGATCAGCAGGACCGCGGGTTCCAGGATCCAGTAGTAAAAGCCGTTATACACCGCGCCACCCGTTTGCCAGGCATCATAGATCACCTTGCCCCAGGTGGGCAGCACCGGGTCGCCCAGGTTCAGGGCCGCCAGAGTGGCTTCCAGGAACACGAAGGTAGGCACACCCAGCACCAATCCGGGGATCAGCAGGGGGGTGACACGCGGGATCATGTAGCTGAAGATGATGCGGCCGCTGCTGGCGCCATAAGACTTGGCCGCCTCAATGTAAGGCGATTCTTTGACCTGCAGGAAGATGGCCCGGTAGCTCTTGATCTCACCACTAAAAATGTTGAGTGCCACCGTAACGACCAGGATCACCCAAATACTGCGTGAATAGAACGTACCGATCATGATCAGGATGCTGAGCAAGGGTAGGTTGATACTGATCTCAGTGATGCGTTGGATCAATTCATCCACCCAGCCGCCGAACCACACGCCGATGGCGGCGAAGATCATCGACAGCACCGACGTTCCGAAAGAAGCCACCAGACCGAAGGCCAAAGCGATGGGGGTGCCCCATAAGATGGCGATGGTCAGGTCGCGGCGCTGGTTATCCGTGCCGAATAGACCGTGTACCTTGCCGTGCAGAACCACGTCAGATTTGATGATCTGTGAGCCTTCTTCAAAGCTGATGCCGTCGATCACAATTTGGTAGGTGCCTTTGAGTACATCGACCGCTTCGGTCTCAGGGTTATCGAAGAGGCCGATCTCCGGGCTCAACCCATTTAGGCGCCGCTGGAGCTTGGTGTCCTGCACCACCCGATAGGTGGTGTTGTAGTTGATGCCTTGTTCGATCAGGCGGATTTCCCGGCCATCCGGGGTGATCCAGAAAATGCTCACAAAAGGATTGCGGCTCTTAAAGGTTGCGGTGAAGCTGAAGACAATATCCTGTGGCGCCTCATCAGCTGTGTAGTCAAAGATGTAGGTCACCAACAAGGCCTCGCCCGGAGCACGCTCGGAAAGCTGCACATCAGTACCCGGGCTGCTGGGGTTAAGAATAATGGTTTCCGGCAACTTCTTGGAGCGAAAGATGTTTGTCCAGGCAGGCGGGGCCGTCTTGGGGTTCTGTCCCCAGATCGCCTCGCCGCCGCGCCACAAACGTATCGCTTCGTTCCGCGGAATGAAAATTACCGTCAAGATCGAAGTAATCACTAGCAGCGCGATCAAGATCAGCCCGATCAGCGCTGAGGGGTATTTGATCAGCTGTTTAAAACCGTTGCGTAAACCTTCCATGGAATAGGCACCTTACCTTGTTTGTCTTTTTTTAATCGCCGATTTTGACCCGAGGGTCTACCAGGGCGTACACAAAATCCAGCAAGAATACGGTCAGCGCCAGTAAGTAAGCGTAAATGATCGTAATCGCTACGATCACTGGCGTGTCGTACAGACCGATGGCGGTGATGTATGTGCGCCCCAAACCGGGCCACTGGAATACGCCCTCGGTCAGGATCAAACCGGTCCAGAGCGAGATCACTAGCAAGGCAAAGCTGGTGATGATCGTCGGCAAAGTCGGCCGCAGGATGTAGCGGTTTTGGATGTCTCGATCGCCGAGGCCTTTTGCTTTGGCCATTTCCACGTAGTCTTCACTGGAGTAGATCAGGAAGAAGGTGCGCCAATTGTAAATACTGATAAAAATGGAACTGGTAATGATCGCCGCAGTCGGCAGGATCAAGTGCTTGGCCACATTCAGCGCATACCCCAACTGATCACGCGGCGGCGGCGAATCGATCATGCCGCCGAACGGCAACCACTTGAGCACAGCCGCGAAAAGCAGAATGAGGAAAAGCCCGTAGAACCAGGATGGCGCAGAAGATGTGGGTGAGAAAGCGATGATCAGCTTGTCCCAGATATTGCCATAAGATCTTGAGAGCGCCAGGGCCACGCCAATACTTGCGAAGAAAAGTATCAGGTTGGATGCCCCCAGCAGGAGCAAAGTAGGCCCAAGCCGGTCTAGAATGATCAAACTCACCTGCCGGGAGCCGGTATCGCTTGACATCAGCTGTGCCGTGCCGAAATCCATCCGGATGGCATTCCATAGGAATGCCAGGCTGCGCACGGCAAAGGGGCGGTCCAGACCATAGCGTTTTTCGGCGCGCTCCACTTGGCTCAGGAAGAAAGCGTTCTTTTCTGCGGGGTCCATCAATTGGTATTCTTGATTGGCACGCAACTGCTGGCCAATGAACTCGCGAATCTGACCACGCACGATCTGGTCAACATAGCCACCCATATTCGCAATAAGTATCGTTAGATATACAGCAATAACCACACTAATAAACAACGTTACCGTCTTAACTGCGGTGTACTTGGTAACGCGTACCAGAGTGCTTGCTCGGCCAGACCCCTTCTTTGTTACTTGTTCTTGAGGTGCGCCTGGCTGAGCCTCGAGGCTTGTCACATCAACGCTCATAGAGATCTCTCCTTGCTCCGTGGTAAGGGGGCAGATAATCAATCATACCAAAAAACAACATTTGCACAATGAGAAATGATCTGGCTGGATAAACAAAAGAGGCAGGGCGTTCGCCCTGCCTCTTTGTTTGGCTTTTACGCTTCTAGTTCGTGAGTTACTCGGTCACGAAGTCGAAGGTGGCAAAGGCCGGGATGCTGACCGGGATGACCACAACAGCAACTTCCAGCTTGTTGGAGCCAGCGCCCAGGGCGGAGGTGGAGGCGCTGCTCAGGGTGACGGTGTAATGACCATCAGCAACCGGAGTAGCTTCGCCAGTCTCAACCAGAGTGCCCTCAGCGTCGTACAGCAAGTAGCTGACGCTGGTGATCTCATCGGCCGGGTACGCATCGCCAGCGAAGGAGACCAACACATCGAAGGTGGCTTCCTCACCCACGGTCACGCGGGCAGAACCATCGATCTCAGCGGTGGCAACCTTCGGCGCAGCGAAGGAGGACCATTTGTCAGCCAGGTCAGTGTAGTCGGCGTTGTGCACCAAGACGGCGGTCTTCTCTACCAAGAAGGCCTGATCCAGGATGTACGGACCGACACCCACCCACACGTGACCATGGTCGGCGTAGAAGCCGAGCAGGTTGTTGTAGCGGGCGCTCGCTTCGTCAGCGGTGATGTAATCACCCAAGACGGCAGCGAAAGGCACGTGACCTTCGTCAGCAGCCTGCTGCAGGTAGGTAGCCAGAACTTCCAGGCTAGGACCACCCACAAAGTTGGTCTGCTCGGTTTCCTGAACCACAGCCTTGTCAGGCGTGTAGGCCAGGTCGCCAGCGGCCTCAGCCAGGTTGGCAGCGGCAATCGCGTGCCAACCAGCATTGCCGTAGCCGTATTCCGGCCACAGGGTGGCAGCGCCAGCGCCAGCGATCAACTCAGCATCCTGAGTCCACACATCGGTGTAGTACTCGATCGTCAGAGGATCGGTGGAGGTGATGTTCCAACCCTTGAAGCCGCCCTTGAAGGCAGCCAGGCCGCCAGCGGCAGCTTCATCGTAGATGCTGCTGCCTTCGGTGCCGGTGGCAAAGGTCATGATCGCCGGCATGATGAAGTCAGCCACGGTCATCGGGCTGCCATCGTGCCAAGTGCGGTCATACAGTTCGGAGGGGTAGGTCACCACAGTCTTGACCAGGGAGGTCAGACCGTCGGGGTAAGCCTCGCCCACGGTGATGAAGGTTTCAGCAACGGGATCCCAATCGATCCAGGCCTCAGCCGGGACTTCATTGCCATCCACGAAGCTCAGGTCGACCCAGTCATAGGTGGTGCCGATGGGCAGACCTTCCTGAACGTAGACCTCAGCGCCAGCAATGCGCTGCGGCAGCGGGATACCGGTGTGCGGGTTCAGCAACACAGCGGAGTCACGCGTCAGCAGCTGCCATTGGTTGTCGTAGGTCCAGTTGCTACCACCAATCGGGTTGGCGGGTTCGACGAACAGGTCAGGGGTACCCCACTGCAGGGTGCCGCCTTCGCGATCATCGAAGCGCAGGGTGAAGGTGGTCAGCGGGTTGATGTCCACGCCAGCGGCCAAGTCGAACGCCACGGAGACGTTCGGCTGCCAGGGGCTGAAGGCCTGACCGTCGATCAACCAGACATGGAAAGCGTGCTCAGCAGAGTACTGCAGGGCGCGGCCCACCATTTCCTTGCGCTCATCCAGGTTGGAGTAAGCGGCATTGGCCAGGTCGTTCGCCAGGGCCTGATACGCAGGATCGATGTGGGTGCCAAACGACTGCCACAGGGTGGTGAAGCCGTAGGCGCTGTCCGGAGAATCAAAGAACTGGAAGTCACCAGCATCGTCGCGGGTAATACCACCCACGCCCCAGGCACCAGTGTACATGTGCCACAGGCCGTCAGCGGCGTTACCGCTCACCCACAGGGCGGCCAACTCCGAGGAGGTGCCGTACTGGCGGGTCACTTCGAAACCGATCGACTCGAGCTGGTTGGCGACATAGTCACCCACCGGCACGCGGGTGCCGTCGGCATCGCTGCGGATCAGGAAGATCAGGTTCAGCGGGGCGCCACTGTGGCTCCACACACCATTGACCAGCTCAGCGCCATCAGCTTCCAGCGCAGCGGAGATTTCCGCCTCGGCGCGGGCCGGGTCGTAAGCCAAGTCAGCTTCCAGACCACGGATCACGTCCACGTGGCGGGCATAATCCGGGAAGGCGGACACGAACGAGAAGAACTTCGGCGTGCCCAAGCCGCCATAAACTTCCTGGTTGATGTAGTCGCGGTCAATCAGGTTGTTCATGGCCTTGCGGATGGCCTGGTTGGTGAAGGGGTTGTAGACGCCGGTCGAGAACTCCGCGGGATTGAAGGTGATCTCGTAGTAGATACCATACTGGAACGAGCGCTCCAAGCCAGCGGCGTCAGCAGCCTGAACGTCCTGGGGGCGGGACAGGTTCGACGTGTAGATGTCGATGTCGCCAGCCGCGATCTGGGTGATCGCGGAGTCGCCACCAACAACCTTCATGCCGATCTCATCCAGCCAGCCACCACGGCGGGTGGTCTGGGGGGCGGCCTCTTCGGTCGCTTCTTCGGTTGCAACATCATCTCCAGTGGCAACCTCGGTCGCTGCCGGAGCAGGAGCCGCGCAGGCGCCCAACAGCAGGCTGAGGATAATCAGGCCACTGAACAGCGCCAAAATGCGATTACGGTACATATTTTCTCCTCCGTAAACTTTGAAAGTGGGATAGTCGGGGTAGATCTGTGTCACATGTTCCTTGCGGCAAATCACCTCCTCGGAAATCTAACGCTCTTGCTGGTCATCTGTTTAAAGTGTCAAAATCCAGACCAACCAGAACCGCACCGTAACACGATGCGGTCTTCATAGTATGAGCATTATAGGGCTTAATTCGCGGAATTATGCCATAGATTCCCGGAATCCCTGAAATTTGTTAATCTAAGCGCCCTAAAAGACCCTAAGAGGCGCATATCCTCGGTTTTAAGCAGGCCCGAGCGGGGAGTTAGCGGTTGCTTAGCAGCCCAGGCAGTTCAGCCAACGTGGCGATCACCGCATCCGGCTGGATGGTCTCGTCGTGGTCGCGGTTGGCCGCTTTGTCGGCCCGCCGCGTGATCCAGATGCTGTACAAGCCGGCATTGCGCGCTCCCAGAATGTCGGCGCCCAGCGTGTCGCCCACCATGGCCACCTGGGCGGGGGCCAAGCCCCATTCGTCCAGCCCGGTCTGGAAGATCAGCGGGTTAGGCTTGCGGATGCCGCAAGCCGCCGAGCTCAGCACGAAGTCCATATAACCGCGCAGGCCAGCCTTGTCCACCAGGGTTTGCACATCGGCGTCGTCGCTGGCGTTGGAGATAATGGCCATGCGGTAGCCGGCGGCCTGCAGCTGATCGAGCGTGGGCAGGGCATCTTCTTCGGGCTGCCAATGCGCCTGAGAGACGGCATACAACTGGCGCAGCGCGGTATTCATTTGCTCCTCAGTCAGGGCCGGTTGCTCCATATCCGCCAGCAAGGTGCGCAAAACATGCGCGGTGGTGTACTCCACAAATTCCGCATCGCGTTGGACGTAATAGTCTTGCAAACGGGCGTGGAATTCTTTCAGAAAGCCATCTTCCTTTAAAGGCAGGCCCTGGTCTTGCAAATAGCTAAGCAATTCCCGCATGGCCGTTTGCATCAGGTCCGGCCAGACCTCATCGCTATAGATCAGGGTGCCGCCCAGGTCGAAGATCACCGCCTTGATTTCTGAAGCCATCAATACCCCCGTTCAAGGTCTGCGCTGCTGATCAACTCCTCGCCAGCCAGATAGCGCTGCAAGTTTTGCTTGAAGAGTTCGAAAGCGCGGGCCGTGTAGTGCGCGCTGAGCCCGGCCACATGGGGAGAGACGATCACGTTGGGCATGGCCCACAGCGGGCTGTCGGCTGGCAAGGGCTCTTCGGGGAATACGTCCAGGCCGGCGCCGGCCAACTGGCCCTTGTCCAGCGCGGCCGCCAAGGCCGTGTGGTCCACCACGCCGCCGCGCGACACATCTACCAGGAACGCGCCGGGCTTCATCGCTTCCAGCTGCCTGGCGCCGAGCAGGCCGCGCGTCTCGGGGGTCAGCGGCACAGTCACCACCACGAAGTCGCATTCCTTCAATAAGCTGCGGATCGCCTTGCCGGGATACAGGCGTCGCAGCAATTCTCCGTGTGGGTCGCCCGCGCCCTGGGCCTGGTAGTCGGCCTTGTCTACGTTCAACAGGTCGCGGCGACTGGCCAGCAGCGTGCAGCCAAAAGGCTGCAGCAGCTGCGCCAGCCGCTGGCCCACGGAGCCATACCCCACAATGCCCACGGTGCTGCCCGCCAGCTCGCTGGGCACAAAGCGCGTCAACCGTTCTGCAGACCAGTGGCTGCGACCCTGGTCTGCCAGCATTTCCGGCACGCGGTGGCCCAGGGCCAGCAGCAAGGTCAGCGCATGCTCTGCCACTTGGGGCGAGTTGGCCCCGCTCAGCGTGGTGACCTGCAGGCCTTCCTTGGCCATGATCGGCGCGTCCAAGTAAGCGTCAATCCCGGCCACATGGAACTGGATCCACTTCAGCTTGGGCGCCTGCTCCGGCGTGGGCAGGGCGCGGGTGGCATACAGCACCTCGGCATGCTCCCAGGTGCCTTCCGGGATGGACTGATTGTCGCTCTTGGGCAGGTTGCGCACCTGGTAGTCAGGCGCCATCTGGCGCAGCTCGTCCATCTGCTCAGGGCTGAACGGGGCTGCGATCAGGATTTCTTTCGGATTGCTCATGTTCTCATAACGTTCCTACTAGAAGGAGTAACACTCACTGGCATAGAAAGTCTTGCGATTAAAAAACACTCGCCGACCTCCGGCGAGTGTTTTTGTTTGCACAACCGATCACAGCCTAGTCTTGGGCAAAGATCTCCACCCAGAACCAAGCGCGCCCGTCCGGGCCCAAGCCAAAGATGGTGCCGGAGTCGCTGCGCAGCATCCAGTAGCCGCGGTAGATGCCGCGTACATTGGGCGCCTGCATGGCGACGCTCATATCGATGCGCTCACCGGGCTGGATGTCTTTGTCAGTGTAGTCTTCAAAACCCTGCACCGATTCGGCGCCCATCAGTTCACCATCCACAAAGATGGCGGCAAAGCCTGGGGTCCACGGGCAGGTGCCCACATTCCTCAGCACCCAGCGCTTGCTAAAACTCTTGTTGATCTCCATCTGGGTGCCGTCGGGGATGGTTTCGTAGGTCAGCTCGGCGCGCAGACAACCCAGGCTGGCACCGCCACCGCCGCCACTCGCCGGGGGCTGGGTGGGCAGCGGAGTGGAAGTGGGCGGCGTGCCCGTCACCGTCGGCGTAAGCGTGGGCAGTTCCGGCGTATTGGTCGCCGTGGGCGGCACTTCTGTGGGGGTGGCCGTGGGCGGCGCGGCCTGGGCGGTTTGCGTCAGGCTTTGCTCATAGATTAAAGCGGCCTCGGTCAGCACCAGGGAAGAAGAATCGGCGCTGGGGCTGCCACCGCAGGCGCTGAGCGCGAGGGCCAACAGGCTGAGGGGGATGATGAACAACAGGCGTTTTCGGTTCATTGCATATCCTTGGTGGCCCGCAGGCCGGGTTTCTCAAGCCAGGATTATATCCCCCGCGTCCGCCGGATTCTCAGCGCTAAGTTTCACTTAATCTTCGTGATGGTGAGGGCGGCCCAGCAAGCCCAGCTTGCGCAAGGTGCGGAAAGGCCGTTCCGCCTGGAACGGCCTTTCCGGCTTGCGCAATATCAGCCAGGCGAAGAGCAGCAGCGCCAGTGAGCCGCCGGCGATCTCCAGTTGGAACTGGCCCACGCTGTAGGCGGCGAAGGTCAGGAACAGGCCAAACAGCCCAGACCACAGCGCGAACTTCGCCAGGCGTCGCATTACTCGATGACCGTGTTGACCTGCTCGCGCATGTATTCCTGCACGTAGTAATGGCCGCCGGCATTCTTGCCGGTGGAGCCGGAACCCTTCCAGCCGCCGAACGGCTGGAAGCCGGGCCAGGCGCCGGTGGTGGCGCCCTGCGGCCGGTTGGCGTAGGTCACGCCGGCCTCAATGTTCTCGAAGAACCACTGCGCTTCGTCCGGCGCGCCGTAGAAGCCGGCGGTCAGGCCGAAGTCGACGTCGTTGGCCAAGGCCATGCCCTCTTCCAGGTTCTTGATCTTGTGCACCATGGTGATCGGCAGGAACATCTCGTGCTTCCACAGGCGGTGCTCCAGCGGCACGTTGGCCGCAATGGTCGGCTCGCAGAAGTAGCCCTTGCCCAGCTCGCCCTCGGTCAGCACCTTGCCGCCGGTGACGAACTCGCCGGCCTGGGAGAGCTCCTCGGTGTAGCCCTTGAAGCTCTCGTAGGCGCTCTGGTTGACCACCGGGCCCAGGAAGACTTCTTTGCGGGTCGGGTCCCCGATGTTCAGGCCGCGGGTCACTTCGGCCAGTTTGGCCAGCAGTTCTTCGTACACTGGCTCTTCTACATATATACGTGAGGCTGCCGAGCACTTCTGGCCCTGGTTGCCGAAGGCCGAGCGATACAGGCCCTGCACGGCCCGCTCCAGGTCGGCATTGCGCGAGACCACCGCCGGGTTCTTGCCGCCCATCTCCAGGATGGTTGGCCGCGGGTAGCGGCCCGCCGCAAAGCTGCGGTAAATGCCCATGCCCACATCCACCGAGCCGGTAAAGGTCACCCCGTCGGTCAGCGGGTTGTCGATCAGTGCCTGGCCCACTACGGAGCCGCGGCCGGTGACGTAGTTGACCACGCCGTCGGGGAAGCCGGCATCTCGGAAGCACTCTGCCAGCAGGCGCGAGGTCCACGGGGTCACTTCGGCCGGCTTATACACCACTGTGTTGCCGGCGATCAGCGCCGCGCCCATCGGGCCGCCGGTCAACGCCGCCGGGAAATTGAACGGGCTAATCACCACCCAAACGCCATAGGGGCGCAGCTTGGAGGTGTTGCGTGCCTGATACCCCTTGAGCGGGTCCTGGCCCATTTCCACGACGAAGCCGTTATTGGCTTCCATCTGGTCGCAGGCATAGCGCATCAGGTCAGAGGTCTCGGCCGCGTCGGCCAGGGCTTCCATGCGCGTCTTGCCGCCTTCCAGCGAGATCACTGCCGCGATCTGGTAGACGCGCTGGTCAATGATCTCGGCCGCTTTGCGCACCAGCGCCACGCGCTCCTGCCAGGGCCGCCGGCCCCAGTCCTTGGCAGCCTGCTTGGCCGCCTGCATCGCCAGTTCGGCCTCGGCCGGGCCGCCATCCTGAAAAGTGCCTAATATCAGGCTGGTATCGATCGGCGAGCTGTCTTCGGATTTCTTGCTGGTGAACACGTCTTGGCCGCCGATCCACATCGGGTGGTCTTGTCCGGCGGCCGCGCGCATCGTTTCCACTGCCTTTTCGTACCCCGTATGCAATTCTTCCGGGGGATCGAACATGGTGGCATAGGTAAGTCTAAACTTACTGCTTTCAGCCATTGAATTCTCCTCTTTCGGGTGGTGAGGTCAGTATAGCGTAGCTCATCACGCTCGGCAATTCAGCGAGGCGCATGGGGCATCTGCGCCTTGTCCGCCCAGCCGTGCTCCTTAACGCAGCGGAGGACCTGCAGCGCGTCTTGCACTCTGTCCTCCTCAGCTCTTCATCCTGAAGGCAGCGAAGGACCCCGACCCCGGGTATCTTATTGGGGCGGTGCGAATAGATCAGCAGCGGTGATCAGGCATCGGCAATTCCGTAGTTTTGCGTAGTTTCGTTTGCGGAAAGTTGCACAAACGGCAACCTGTGGTAAAATCCACAAAGTCTATTTTTCGGAGTTCGTCACCTCAAATCCCAAGCCTCTTTGCGGTAAATAAGGAAGTTATGCAAAACACTTGGATATTTATCGGAATTTTTGTCGCTATGGCGGCGGTTTTCCCTCTGCTGCCCATCGTGGTCGCCAAATTCCTGGCGCCAAGCAAGCCCAACGCCATCAAGCTGGACACCTACGAGTGCGGCATGGAAACCGTCGGCGATACTTGGGTGCAGTTTAAGGTGCAGTACTACATTTATGCCCTCATCTTCCTGATCTTTGATATCGAAGTCGCTTTCCTGTTCCCCTTTGCCGTGGCTTTCGATATGCTGCCGCTCTTCGCGGTGGTCGAAGGAATCATCTTTATCCTTATTCTGGTTGGCGGTCTGTTTTACGCCTGGCGCAAAGGCGCCCTGGAATGGACTTAGTTCACAGGAAGAAGGCTGGTGTTGATCTGCCGGCCTTCTTTTTTGTTGCCTGAGGAGCCGAGAAAAACATGTCGTTTTGGCAAGACCCCGTTGCAGTAATTGGTCAATGGATCCTGGACCTGCTGATCAGCCTCAACCTGCCTGAGGCTTGGGTGACCTTCATCTACACGCTGCTGGGTGTGATCGTGGTCGCCTCCTTCGGTTTGATCCTGGTCATCTTCCTTATCTGGGTGGAGCGCAAAGTCGCTGCCCGCTTTCAGGACCGCCTGGGTCCCAACCGCGCCGGCCCTTATGGCTTGCTGCAGACCCTGGCGGACATCGTCAAGCTCCTGACAAAGGAGGACGTCGTCCCTGAGAAGGCGGACCGGCTGGTCTTCAATATCGCGCCGATCCTTTCCATGGTGGCGGTGCTGCTCATCTGGGCTGTGGTGCCCTTTGCCCCCGGCTGGATCGGCACCGACTTGAATGTCGGCGTGCTCTACATCGCCGCGGTCGGCTCTTTCGGCATCCTCTCGGTGCTGATGGCGGGCTGGTCCTCCAACAACAAGTACGCCCTGCTGGGCGCCTTTCGCGCCGTGGCGCAGCTGATCTCCTATGAAGTGCCCATGCTGCTGACCATGCTGGTGCCGGTGCTGCTGGCACGCGGCATGGGTATGGTGCACATGGTCACCGCCCAGGACACCTGGTTCATTTTCCTGGCCCCCGCCGCCGCAGTCGTCTTCCTGATCTCCTCCATCGCCGAGTTGGGCCGCACGCCCTTTGACCTGCTCGAAGCCGAATCTGAGATCGTGGCCGGCTACCACACCGAATACACCGGCATGAAGTTCGGCCTGTTCTTTGCCGCCGAATTCCTGCATGCCTTCACGGTCGGCGTGCTCTTCGCCATCTTCTTCCTGGGCGGTTGGCGCGGCCCGTGGGCGGAGCAGGCCCCCATTCTGGGTCTCTTCTACCTGATGCTTAAGAGCATCTTCGGCTACTTCATTATCATGTGGGTGCGCAGCACGCTGCCGCGTATCCGCATCGACCACATGCTGGCCTTCAACTGGAAGTTCCTCACCCCGGTGGCGCTGGCTTTGCTGATCCTCACCGCCTTCCTGGACAAGATCTTCTCCGAGACTGCGCTGCGCATTCCGGTCTTGCTCATCGCCAATCTGGTGGTGCTGGCGATTGGCTACGTGATCAGCTCGGCCATGACCCGCCGTCAGGCCAAAGAGCGCGTCAAGTTCAAGAAACGCCCGGTGGCCAAGCCGGCTTAGGCAGCCGCCCAGGAGCAATTTGGTTTATGACTGTTGAACAAGGCATCTTTCTTTTTATCAGCTTCCTCATCCTGTTCTCCGGGTTCATGATGGTGACGCGCTCCAACCTGGTGCATGCCGCGCTCTACCTGATCCTGGTGCTGTTCGGTGTGGCTGTGCTCTTCGTCTTGCTGAACGCCGGCTTCCTGGCGGTCGTGCAGATCATCGTCTACATCGGCGCCATCGCCATCCTGATGATCTTCGCCGTCATGCTCACGCGTGGCGACGTGACCGGCGAGGCGATCACCATGAACAGTGTCTTCGGCTGGGGTATGCTGCTCTCCTCGTTGTTCGGCTTCGCCCTCATTATTATGCTGGGGCAATGGCCGGCGGTCACATCGCTGGCTCCCGCTTTGCCCACTGGTTGGAATGAACTGGTGGAGATTGGTGTGGCTTTCCTCTCCCCGCAAGGCTTTGTGATCCCCTTTGAAGTGGCTTCGGTGCTGCTCCTGGCCGCGCTGATCGGCGCCCTGTATGTTGCCCGCGCGCCCAAGAAGGGTGAGTAGGAGTTATATGATCCCGCTTTCTTGGTACCTCTATCTCGCCGCCGGCCTGTTCGCGCTGGGCCTGTTTGGCGCAGTGGCCCGTAAAAATGCCGTGGCCATTTTGATGAGCGTGGAGCTAATGCTCAACGCCGTCAACATTAATATCGTCGCCTTTTGGCGTTACCTGGCCCCAGCAGAGATTGGCGGCCAGATCTTCGCCATCATGGTCTTCGCCGTGGCCGCCGCCGAAGTGGCTGTGGGCCTGGCGCTGTTTATCTCCATCTACAACAGCCGCAAGACCATCGCGGCCGACGAAATCAATCTGATGAAGTGGTAGGCGCTTGTGACGACTGAAACACTGATCTGGTTAATCCCGCTGCCGCCCCTGCTGGCGTTCTTCCTTATTCTGCTCTTCACGCGCCGCAACAACGCCCTCAGTCATACGGTGGGCGTGGCCGCTGCCGCCATTTCCTGGCTGCTGGGCATGCTGGTCTTCATCGCTGCGCTGGGTGTGGACCACTTTGGCGAGCACGTCTTCGCCTCGGCCATCAACTGGCTGCCCCTGGCGGACGGCTTCTTGTCGATCGGCGTGATGATCGACCCGCTCTCAGCCATCGTCCTGTTCTTCGTGAACTGGACCGTGCTGATGATCTTCATCTACAGCATCGGCTATCACAACTTCGGCCAACCGGTAGGAGACCACGACCACCCCGGCCTGCCGCCGCACGGCGCCAAGGATGCGAAGCATCCAGGGCACACGGTGCCCTCCATCGAGCCGATGTATGCGCGCTTCTTCGCTTTCATCGCTTTGTTCGCCTTCGGCATGTACACCCTGGTGGTCTCAGACAACCTACTGACCCTCTTTGTGGGCTGGGAGATCATGGGTTTGTGTTCTTACCTGCTGATCGGCTTCTGGTATGCCAAGCCCTCCGCCCGCGATGCGGCCATGAAAGCCTTCATGACCACCCGCATCGGTGACGTCTTCATGCTGCTGGGCATCGTGGCGCTGTACGCCGCCACCGGCACCCTCAATTTCCGTGACATTCTCTACAACGCCGAGGTGCTGGACATGCTGGCCCACAGCCCCAGCTTCATCGGCGGGCTGTCGCTGGCCGGGCTGATCAGCATTCTGCTCTTCATCGGCACGGTGGGCAAATCAGCCCAGTGGCCGCTGCACGTCTGGCTGCCGGACGCCATGGAAGGCCCGACCCCGGTTTCGGCCATGATCCATGCCGCCACCATGGTCTCGGCCGGCATTTATATGGTGCTGCGCATGTTCCCGCTCATCTCCGCCGGCTGGCACCACGGCGAGCTGACCACCGCCATGACCATCATGGCCTTCATCGGCGCCTTCACGGCGCTCTTCGCCGCCACCATCGCCGTGGCCCAGCGCGACATCAAGCGTGTCCTGGCCTACTCCACCATTTCGCAGCTGGGCTACATGATCGCCGCCCTCGGCATTGGCGCTTACGTGGCGGCCGCCTTCCACCTGGTTACCCACGCCTT
The DNA here is from genome assembly GCA_019637805.1 of Anaerolineales bacterium. Lineage (NCBI taxonomy): Bacteria > Bacillati > Chloroflexota > Anaerolineae > Anaerolineales > Anaerolineales bacterium. The sequence continues at coordinate 1,054,522 of JAHBVB010000001.1, forward strand.
CTTCAAGGCGCTGCTCTTCCTCGGTTCCGGTTCGGTCATCCACGGCGTGGAGCACGGCGTGCTGCATACCGGCGACCACAAAGTCGACCCGCAGGACATGTTCAATATGGGCGGCCTGAAGGACAAGATGCCCATCACTTTCTGGACTTTCCTGATCGGCGGGTTGGCTCTTTCCGGCTTCCCGCTGCTCACCTCGGGCTTCTGGTCCAAAGACGAGATTCTGGCCGACGCGTTTGCTCACGGCCATTTCGCTGTTTTCGTTGTCCTGGCCCTGGCGGCGCTGCTCACCGCCTTCTACACCATGCGCCAGATCACGCTGACCTTCCTCGGCAAGCCGCGCACCAAGGAAGCCGAGCATGCCAGCGAGAATGTCCCGTCCATGACCGTGCCGCTGGTTGTGCTCTCGGTCTTTGCCGTGGCCGCCGGCTGGGTCGGCATCCCCGAGCACTTCCCGCTCATCGGCGGCTTGCTGCCCAACTGGTTCCACCACTTCCTGGGTGGCGCGCTGCTGGAGCATCCCTCCGCCGTGGACTTCAACTGGATCCCGCTGATCGTCTCGCTGGTGGTGGCTCTCGGCGGCTTGGGCCTGGGTTATCTGGTCTATCGCAATGCCGGCCAGACCGACCCGCTGCGCAAGGCGCTGGGCCCGGTCTACACCCTGCTGGAAAACAAGTACTACTTCGACGAGCTCTACCAGCGCATCTTTGTCAAACCCGCTCAGGCTTTTTCCGAGAACTTCAGCTATCGCTTCCTGGACGGCGTGGTGATTGACGGCCTGCTGCACCGGGCCGCCCGCGGCGCTATGGGCCTGGGCCTCATCTTCCGCAACAAGTTTGAAGGCCCCGTGATCGACTACGCAGCCGATTTGCTGGCGAGGATCACCCAGGCCGCCGGCCGCCTGCTGCGCATCATCCAAACTGGCCAGGTGCAGCAGTACCTGCTGTGGGTGGCGCTGGTGGTCTTTGGCGGTTTCTTCTATTACCTGCTCAACATTTTGCAATAGGCGACCATGGACTTTATTAATCAAAACATCCTCTCCCTGATTTTGTTCAGCCCCTTGCTGGCGGCTCTGGTGGTGCTTTTGCTGCCTGGGCAGAACAAAGACCTGGCCCGCCGGGTCGCCTTTGCCCTCAGCCTGGTGCCGCTGGCCTTCACGCTGATCGCCTGGTTCGGCTTCGGCGCCGCGCCTGAGGTGGACGGTTTCCGCATGCAGGAACAGCACGTCTGGTTCCCGGCCATCAATGCCAGCTATCACCTCGGCATTGACGGCCTTTCCCTCAGCATGGTGCTGCTCACCGTCATCTTGACCCCGCTGGCCATCCTGGCCTCTTTCAGCGTGGATGACAAGGTCAAGGCCTACATGGCCCTGTTCCTGGCCCTGGAAACCGGCATGCTGGGCGTCTTTCTCTCGCTGGACCTGCTGCTCTTCTTCGTCTTCTGGGAAATTGGCCTGGTGCCGATGTATTTCCTGATCGACCAGTGGGGCAGCAAGGGCGGCGAGCGCCAGCTGTGGAACGGCATCAAGATGCCTTCCCGCCGCTACGCCGCCTTCAAGTTCATGGTCTACACCATGGCGGGCTCCCTGGGCCTGCTGGCCGCCATCCAAATGCTCGGTGTGGTGTCCGGCAGCTTCGACCTGCTGGCCCTCTACCAAAGCTGGCCGGCTCTGACCGGCACGCTTTTTGGCTATGAGATCGGCACGGTCAAGGCCGTGGCCTTCTGGGCTTTCGCCGTCGCCTTCGCCATCAAGGTGCCTATTTGGCCCTTCCACACCTGGCTGCCGGATGCGCACACCGAGGCGCCCACGGCCGGCTCCATGATCCTGGCGGGTGTGCTGCTCAAGCTAGGCGCCTACGGTTTCCTGCGCCTGGTGCTGCCGCTCTACCCGGAGCAGGCCCAGCAGTATGCCCCGGTGCTGGCCGCCCTGGCCACCGCCGCCATCATCTTCGGCGCCTTCTCCGCTTTTGCCCAAACTGACTTCAAGCGCCTGGTGGCTTACTCTTCGGTCAACCACATGGGCTTCGTCGTTCTCGGCATCGCCGCCGCGGCCTTCGCCGCCGGCACCGAAAGCGCCAACATCGCCGTCAACGGCGCCGTGCTGCAGATGTTCAACCACGGCATCTCGGCCGCCGCCATGTTCTTCATGGTCGGCATCATTTACGAACGCACCCACACCCGCAACCTGGAAGAGTGGGGCGGTTTGTTTGCCATCGTGCCGGTCTTCGGCGCGCTGCTGATCCTTAGCTCCATGGCTTCCTTGGGCCTGCCCGGCCTCAATGGCTTTGTTTCGGAATTCTTGGTGGTGCGCGGCGCCTGGCCTATCTTCACGTTCTACACCGCCCTCAGCATGCTCGGCCTGCTCTTTACCGGCGCCTACATTCTGAAAGGCATCGCCAAGAGCCTGCACGGCCCGCTCAACGAGAAGTGGCGTGTGGCCGAAGGCCACGCAGGCCACTTTGAGGATGTCACCCGCCGCGAGCTGCTGGTGCTTTCCCCGCTGGTTGTGCTGATGCTCTGGTTGGGCATTTGGCCGGCCTGGCTGCTGGACGTCATTAATCAAGCCATGTTGAAAATCTTTGGCTAGTCGGACATAAGGTGAATTGATGCAAATCCCCTATCTCCTAAGCGCCATCGTTCTGCTGCCCATTTTGGCCGGCGCGGTGATGCTTTTCCTGCCCCCCAAGAACCGTGATCTGATCTATCGCTTCGCGCTGGGCGCGGCTTTCGTCACCTTCCTGCTGACGCTGGTGGTCTACTTCGGTTTTGATGCCGCTGGACCGCAATATCAATTCATTGAGGATTATGCTTGGTTGCCGGCCTTGGGCATCTCGTTCAAGCTGGGCGTGGACGGCATCAGCGCCCCCTTGGTGCTGCTGACCGGCGTGGTCATTTTCACCGGCGTGATCATTTCGCAGCGCATCGAAGACCGCGTGCGGGAATTCTTCGCTTTCTTGTTCATTTTGGCCAGCGGTGTCTTCGGCGTCTTTGTGGCGCTGGACATGTTCGCCCTGTTCTTCTTCTATGAGATCGCCGTGTTCCCCATGTACCTGCTGATTGCGATGTGGGGCTGGAAGCAGACCCGGGAGTACGCCGCCATGAAGCTGACGCTCTACCTCTTCGTCGGCTCGGTGGTCGCCCTGGTTGGCGCTTTGGCGATGTACTTCGCCTCTGGTCTCAATACCTTCGATATGACACTGCTGGCGACGGCCAATTTCTCGCCGGCTTTCCAGAACCTGTGGTTCCCCTTCGTCTTCTTCGGCTTCGCCGTCCTGGGCGGCATCTTCCCCTTCCACAACTGGAGCCCGGTCGGCCATGTGGCCGCCCCCACGGCGGTGTCCATGTTCCACGCTGGCGTGCTGATGAAGCTGGGCGCTTTCGCCGCCCTGCGTGTCGGCATTATGCTGCTCCCCATCGGCGCCCAGACCCACATGTGGTGGATCATCCTGCTCACTCTGGTCAATGTGGTCTACGGCGCCTTTATCGCCATGACCCAAACTGACTTCAAGTACATGATCGGTTACTCCTCTGTCTCGCACATGGGCCTGGTGGCCATGGGCTTCGCCACCCTGGACTACAACGGCCTGGTGGGCGCCAGCGTGCAGATGGTTTCCCACGGCGTGATGACCGCCCTCTTCTTCGCGGTGGTCGGCATGATCTACGACCAGGCCCACACCCGTGAAATTCCCAAGCTGGGCGGGCTGATGAAGATCATGCCTTTCGCCGGCGTGGGCTTCATCATCGGCGGTCTGGTCTCCATGGGCATGCCCGGCTTCTCCGGCTTCATCGCCGAGTTCCCGATCTTCATGGGCCTGTGGGCCGCCAATTACCCTTGGATCGCCATCATCAGTGTGGTTTCCATCGCCGTCACCGCCGCCTATATCCTGCGGGCGGTGGGGCAGGTCTTCTTCGGTGAGCTGCCGGCGGACTTGGAAGGCCACATGCACGATGTCAAGCCTTCGGAAAAATTGGCCATCGGCATCCTCTGCTTCATCATGATTGCCATCGGTATTTACCCCAATGTGATTATGCCCATGGTGCAGCACGGCGTGAACGCCGTGTTGGCCCTGCTGGGAGGCGCATAAATGTTTTCTTCGATTACTGCTGACATGCTGTTGGCTATCCTCCCGGAAATTTCTCTGCTGTTGCTGATGCTGGTCGTCTTTGTTGCCGACCTGGTGCTGCACGGCAAGAACAGCCCCTTGCCGGCCTGGATCACGATTGGCGGCCTGGGCCTGACCCTGCTGGCCACCATCGCCTTTGCCCAGCCCGCCGCGCAGCCGCAGCTGCTATGGGGCGGCATGCTGCGCCATGACTGGCTGGCCTTCATCTTCAAGGTCATCTTCCTCTTCTCGGCTCTGCTGGTTACCTTGCTGACCGTGGGTTGGCAGAAGCTCTGGTATAAGGGCGAATACTACATCCTGCTGCTGGCCTCCACCATGGGCATGACCCTGATGGGCGCTTCGGCCGATCTGGTTATGCTCTTCCTGGCCATTGAGACCACCTCCATCCCGCTCTACATCCTGGCCGGCTTCGTGACCACCGACCGCAAGTCCAACGAAGCGGGCTTCAAGTATCTGCTCTTCGGCGCGGTCACCACTGGCATCATGCTCTACGGCTTTAGCCTGCTCTATGGCTTTGCCGGCACCACCAACCTGTACGGCATCGCCAGCGGCATGGCCGCCTCCGGCGTGCCCATTCCGGTCATCGTCGGCGCCCTGCTGTTGGTGCTGGTCGGTTTCGGCTTCAAGGTCTCCATGGCGCCTCTGCACTTCTGGGCGCCGGATGTCTACGAAGGGTCCCCCACGCCCATCACCGCCTTCCTCTCCACCGCCTCCAAGGCGGCCGGTCTGGCGGTGCTGATGCGCGTCATGCTGGCGGCCTTCCCCGGCATTCAGCCGGAATGGCAGAACATCATTGCCGTCGGTTCGGCCCTCACCATGACCATCGGCAACCTCATCGCCCTCAGCCAGCACAACATCAAGCGTCTCCTGGCCTACTCCTCCATCGCCCACGCCGGCTATTCGCTGCTGGCCGTGGCCGCCGCTTCGGAGTTGGGCGTGCTCAGCGTGGTCTACTACCTGCTGGTCTACACCGTCACCCAGATCGCCGCCTTCGCCGTGGTCATTGTGGTCTCCAACGTCACCGGGTCAGACGAGATCGCAGACTTTGCGGGCCTGCATCGCCGCAACCCCATGCTCGCGCTGGCTTTGCTGCTCTCCTTCCTCTCGCTGGCCGGCATCCCGCCCCTGGGCGGCTTCATCGCCAAGGTGCTGGCCTTCGCCGCTGCGGTGCAGGCGGGCCTGATCTGGCTGGCCGTGGTGGGCGTGCTCAACTCCATCGTCGGCCTCTACTACTACCTGATCGTGCTCAAAGTTGCCTACCTGGATGAACCCAAGGGCGAGGCCGTCATTGCGCCCAGCCGCCCGCAGGCGGCCACTTTGGTGGTCTCCATCGTCCTGGTGCTTATCCTGGGCGTAGTGATTGCGCCCTGGTACAACTGGGCCGCTTCTGGCGCTGGCGGGCTTTTCTAGCCCGCCTCGCCGGTTTTATTGACAGCTTTTTCGATTGTGATACAATTCTCGAACGATGGGCCAAGCCAACAAACCTGGGCAGAATGACGCCCGCAGTCCGATTTCCTTGGCTTTGTTGGCGGCTGCTGCACTGGCCGGGCTCCTCACAGTTGCTATCATTTTCCTAGCTCTGTTCGCCGGATTATGGCTAGACAACTACTTTGCAGTGGAAAACCACATGTACACCTTCGGTTTGGTGTGTGCAAGTGTGCCCGTTACGCTAATGGCTATGCTGTGGGTCACGCGCGTGATTACCAAGCGTTTTGTGCCCACCAATTTACCGAAAGACGAGGAGGACGCGGCTAGTGGCTAAAGAAGAAGCCCCCCGCAAGTGGAAGTATGGCGTTAAGCGCTGGATTGCTCTGGCGATTATTGCCATTAATGTTTACCTGGTAGGGAAGATTCCCCCTCTGCGCCCGTACATTCAGTTGCCTGCAGAGCCGATCACCGGGACCCTGTTCACTTTCCCCTTCACTGGCGAGCCTTTTTACCTGACCAACACCATGTTGGCAGTCATCATCGCGGACATTTTGCTGCTGGGCGTGGCTTTTTTCGTCATTCGCCCGGCGCTTAAGTCTGGCAAGCAGGTCTTTACCGGCATCGTGGGTGTCATCGAAGCTCTGCTCGAGGGCATTTACAACCTGACCGAAGGCACTGCCGGCAAGTGGGCCAAGACCATCTTCCCCATCTTCGCCACGATTACCTTGCTGGTGCTGACCGTCAACTGGATGGAGCTCATCCCCGGTGTGGACAGTATCGGCGTGATCAACGAAGCCACCTACGAGCATGCCCACCACGTCGACCATGACCTGGACATCGCCAACGACTGCACCCAGGACGAGCTGTTCCGCATTGGCAGCCTGCCGGTGGTGGCGGTCAACGGCGTCACCAGCTGCGGCGCCATCATGGCACCCTTTGTGCGTGCTGCCGCCACAGACCTGAACTTCACCGTGGGCCTCGCAATTGTGTCTTTCCTGGCCATTCAGGTCATCGGTGTCCGCTCCCTGGGGCTGGGCTACTTTGAGAAGTTCATCAACATCCGTGCGCTGGGCAAGCCCGGCATGGGCAAGATCGATTTCATCGTCGGTATCTTCGAGATCGTCTCGGAATTCTCCAAGATCATTTCGTTCTCTTTCCGTCTGTTCGGCAATATCTTCGCCGGCATGATCTTGCTGTTGGTTATCGGTACGCTTGTTCCGGTCGCGGCTCAGACCGGTGTGTTGCTGCTGGAATTTGGTGTGGGTCTCATTCAGGCTGTGGTGTTCGGTATGCTCACCATGATCTTTATGGCTCAGGCCACCCATTCGCATCACGGCGAAGAAGAACATCACTAAAAAATTGTCTCATCTTTGATGGAGGTTGAAGAAACATGGAAGCTGATGCCGCAAAAATGATTGGTGCAGGAATTGCCATGATCGGCGCAATGGGCGCCGGCTTGGGCGTGGGTTTGGCCGCTTATGGCGGCGTGCAGGGCATTGCCCGCAACCCGGACGCCGCGGGCACCATCCAAACCAGCATGATTCTGGGTATCGTGTTCACTGAAGCTATCGCCATTTACTGTCTGGTGGTAGCCATGCTCGTTCTGTTCGTCTAAGCGGACAGGCGAGAGACACGATAGGAAAGGAGCCCTACATTGGAAGCCTTAGGTATTAATCTGGGTTTTCTGATCGTTCAGATCTGCAGCTTCTTGCTGTTGATGATCGCCTTGCGCGCTTGGGTGTTTACACCCATCACCAATATGTTGGAGCGCCGCCGCGAGACCATCAGCAAGGGTCTTGAGGACGCTGCCATCGCCGCCGAGGCGCGTGCCAACGCGGAGAAGGAAGCCGAAAAGCTGCTGAACGACGCTCGTACCAAGGCAGCTACCGAGGCCCGCGAGGTTACCACCCGCGCCGAAGAGCAAGCCAAACAGATCCGCGCCGCCGCCGAGGCCACCGCTGGCAAAGCCCGCGAAGAAGCCCTGGCTGAGGTCGACGCTGAGCGCGCCCGCGTGCTTAGCGATGTGCGCGGTCAAGTTGGCGCCCTGGCGATTGCCGCCGCTCAGAAGCTCATCGGCGACGCGATGGACGAGAAGAAGCAGAAAGCCCTCATCGATGAATTCTTCTCCGGCGTCAAGTCCGGCAAGGTCACTGTGCTGGAAGGCGCCAGCGTCAGCGGCGCGGCCGCTACGGTCACCAGCGCCCTGCCGCTCAGCAAGTCCGAGCAGGATGATGTGCAGAAGCAGGTCCTGGCCGCCATTGGTGGCAAGGGCGAGGTCAGCTTCAAGGTCGACCCCAACATCTTGGGCGGCATTGTGGTGCGCGTGGGCGATAAGGTCCTGGACGGTTCTGTGTCCGGCCAGCTCAACTCCATGCGCCAGAACCTGCGCTGATCTTTTGCAGACAGCTTACAGGACGCCCAGCAATGGGCGTCCTTTTGTTATCATGGGCGGGTCGCCATGCTCAACTTATCTGAACTGCTAGGGGAGGTCACCAACGTCGCCCTGCCGGATGTGCAGGTCGGCGGCCTGGCCTTGGACTCGCGCCTGGTCAAGCCGGGCGACGTTTTCTTCGCCATTGTGCAGGGCGTGGACCGTTACCAGTTCCTTGATGAAGTGCTGGCCCGCGGCGCCGTTGCCGTGGTCGGCGAGCGCGCCGGCGTGCAGCTGCCCATCCCGCACATCCAGGTCGCCGATGCGCGCGCCGCCCTGGCCGCCGCCGCCGCCGCCCTCTACCGCTACCCGGCTCGCGACCTGACCATCATCGGCGTCACCGGCACGGACGGCAAGACCACCACATCCAATTTTATCTACCAGATCCTGCAGGCGGCCGGCTTGGGCACCGGCATGATCTCCACCGTCAACGCCCAGATCGGCGAGCAGGTGTTGGACACCGGCTTCCACGTCACCACACCAGAGGCCTTTGACACCCAGGGCTACCTGCGCCAAATGGCCGACGCTGGGCTGAGCCACGCCGTGCTGGAAATGACCTCCATCGGCCTGGCCCAGCAGCGCGGCGCCCGTCCCGCAGAATTTGATATTGGCGTGGTGACCAACATCACCCACGAGCACCTCAACGACCACGGCACCTACGAGGCCTATTTCGATGCCAAAGCCAGGCTCTTTGACGGCCTGGCGCAGCCGGCCCACAAAACGCGCCCGGTGGGCCGCCTGGCCGTGCTCAACCGTGACGACCGCTCCTACGCTGGGCTGGCCGCCAGGGTGACCGCCCGGCAGCTGGCCTACGGCCTGCATGCCGAGGCCGACCTGCGCGCCGAGGACGTGGTCAACCAGCCGGGCAGCCTCAGCTTCACCGCTGTAGGTCCTGGCGGACTGCGTTTTCCGGTGCACACGCCCATGTTTGGCGCCTACAACGTCTCCAACGCCCTGGCCGCCATCGGCAGCACCGTCATCGGCCTCGGGCTGCCGGTAGAGGCGGCTCAGCAGGGCATCGCCGCCCTGCGGGGCGTGCCCGGCCGCATGGAGCGCATTGAGATGGGCCAGGACTTCAACGCCATCGTCGACTTTGCCCACACGCCCTTCGCCCTCATCGCCGCCTTGCAGGCCGGCCGCCAACTCACGGCTGGCAAGCTCATCGCCGTCTTCGGCTCCGCCGGCCTGCGCGACAAGGCCAAACGCCGCATGATGGCTGAGGCCGCCGCCGAACTGGCCGACATCAGCGTGCTGACCGCCGAAGACCCGCGCACCGAATCGTTGGATGGCATCCTCGAAGAAATGGCCGCTGGGGCACGGCATAAGGGTGGGGTGGAGGGCAAAAGCTTCTTCCGCGTCCCCGACCGCGGCGCGGCGATCTCCTTTGCCCTGCTGCAAGCCCAGCCCGGCGATCTGGTCATCGTCCTCGGCAAAGGCCATGAGCAGTCCATGTGCTTCGGCGAGACCGAGTATCCTTGGGACGATCGCATTGCTTTGCGCGCCGCCCTGGCCGAATATCTGGGCGTCCCCGGCCCGGAAATGCCCAAACTGCCGACGAGTGGGTAGCCAGGGCCGACGAAGCAATCTCCACCATTAATTGCAAATCGTGTTGCCCTGAGCGCAAGCGAAGGCTTTTATTGCGCGTGTTCGCTCAGGCCCTCTCGTTTGCAAGCCGCCCTCTACTGCCGGATCCCGTCATCCTGAGCGTCGCGAAGGATCCCACTGCATATTGCCCAATTCGTGTCGCCCTGAGCGCAAGCGAAGGGCTTTCAATCCGCTTGTTAAACAGTCGTGCTCACTGACACCGTGCAGACAAAACGCGTAGAAGGCTTAAGCTTGGCCAGCCAAGGATTTCCCCACAACCATAGTGCTAAAATCCTGCTGGCGGTTGGAACCCAGCCTGCTATAGCCCTGCCCAACGATCTCAGGAGAATAACAAATGGGAAAAGTGATCTTTGCCATCAACATCACCATTGACGGCTACTGCGGCCATGAGTCGGGGATGCCGGATGACGAAACCAACCAGTATTTCACACAGCTCCTCCGAGAGACAGATGTCGAAATCCTGGGCCGCAAGACCTACCAGCTGATGTACCCGTACTGGCATGACGTGGCGGTGGCCCAATCGGGCAGCCAGACCGAAAATGCATTCGCCAGCGCATTTGACGCGCTGCCGAAGATCGTCTTTTCTACCACCCTGGAACGGGCCGAGTGGAACAACACTACGCTGCTGCGCTCAAATCTGCGCGAAGAAATTCTGAAGTGGAAACAACAGCCGGGGAAGACTATCGCCATCGGTGGACTGAACATTGGATCGCAAGTTGCCCAATGGGACCTGATCGATGAATATCGCTTCGTGGTGCACCCGGTCATTGCCGGCAAAGGCCCGCGTCTGTTCGAAGCAGGCGGGGAACATACCCTAAAGCTTGTTGAAACAAAAACCTTCCGTTCCGGGATTGTTGCCCTTCATTACCAAAAGTAATGTTTGCGCGTAGGGGCGGCTTGCAAGCCGTCTCTGCCTAATCCCGCGTCATCCTGAGCGGCAGCGAAGGTCCCCCCGTATATTGCTCAATTCGTGTCGCCCTGAGCGCAGCGAGGGGCTTTCATTACGCTTGTTTTGCTCATGCCCTCTCGTTTGTATGCCGCCTCAACCGTAAGCCAACCCATCATCCTGAACGCAGCGAAGGATCCTCATAACGCCGGTACCAAGCTTCGCTGGATGGAGCGATTCCAGCCAGGCTTCTCACTGTAACTTTTCCCCACCAACTGCATATACTCCATGGAAGGCACTCATGGATTTCCATCAAGTCTACGACCGCTACGCCCCCGCCGTGCAGCGCTTCGCTTTCTGGCTCTGCGGCGACGTCCACCTGGCCCAGGACCTGACCAGCGAGACCTTCGTGCGCGCCTGGCTGCGCATCGATACCCTGCGCCAACCCACCCTGCGGTCGTACCTTTTCGCCATCACCCGCAACCTCTACCTCGAGGACCGGCGCAAACATCGCCGCCAGGTCGAACTGGCCGAGAACTTGCCTGCTTCGCTAGTCTCCCCGCTGGTCGCTCTTGAGCAGGCTGAGCAGTTCGCCTCGGCCGGCCAGGCTCTCAGCCAACTCGGCCAGCGTGAGCGCACCGCGCTCCTGCTGCGCGCCGTGGAGCAGATGAGCTATGCCGAGATCGCCGCCGCCCTCGGCCTCAGCCTCTCGACGGCCAAAGTGGTGGTCCACCGCGCTCGCCTTAAGCTTCTGCTGGCCCGCCAACAATTGGAGGAAAAATGAACATCGAACGCGAAGTGATTATCGACTTGTTGCCCCTCTACAGCGCTGGGGAACTCAGCCCGGCCAGCCGCCGCCTGGTGGAGGAAGCTCTGGCGCAGGATGCTTCTCTCCGCCAGCTGGCCAACACACTGCAAAACACCACTGGGGCAGGGGATTTGAACCGGGAGAGCGGCTTGCAACAGCTCGACCGTGAACTCGACAATCTGCTGGGGAGTCCGCCTGCCCCCACGGCGGAGGAAGAAAAGCGCACTTTCTCGCAAACTCGTCTGCGCATGGCTGTCCGTGGTGGGCTTGTCGGGGCAGCCATCTTTGCCACCTTGTCGATTTTTGCCTTCTGGTTTGACGGCAATTCCATCACCCTGTTCAAAGAGGCTTTTCCGCAGTTGGTGCCTCCCTTGCTTGTGGCCGCAGCCGCCCTGTGGGGCCTGGTGCTGCTCAACAGCTGGTTGGGCCGCAACTAGCCGGATACTCTATAGCTAGAATAGATGGGCGGGCAGCCAGCCTGCCCCATCTCTATCTTTGCAACGCAACACTCAACCATCGCATGGCCGCCCTCGCTTGTAAGGAACGCTAGCAGTCCGACCCCAGCCAGTTCTGCACCACATCCTCGACCAGCATCGGGCCGGCTTCGATCACCAAGCTGCGCGGCGCCGTCTCGACGCAATTGGCGCCGCGCTCGACCCGCTCCCAGTCGCCTAGATTGTAGGCATAGCGGATCTCCTCGCCCACCGGCAGGTCCACCGTCACCCGGTAGGCGTTGCCGCTGGGCTGCAGCAGCACACTCCACGGCGTCCAGGGCGGGATGCCGGGATGCCGCAGGTCCCCGCCCAGGAAGATCTCCGGCCCCGAACCGGCCGGCGCCTCAACCTGAAACGTGACCGCCACCATTTGCGGCAGCGGTTGTCCGCTCAGCGAGCTCGACTCGCAGTCCCCGGAGAGCGCCATGTCCTCAGCTGCGGCCCACAAGCCGCCGCCGACCCGCAGCCACTGGCTGCCGTCCGCCGCGTTGTCCCGCCCATCCAGGAGCGCCAGCTGCCCCGCGCTCAGTTGCGAGGCCCTCGGCTGTTCACTGCCCGGCCAGCGGTGCAGTGGGGCGCTTCCCAGTGCCTGGCCAATGCAAGCCTCTGCCTCTGGCGCCGGCGCGGAGACCACTTCGATCTCGCGCCATGCCACCCAGGCCGGGCTTTCCAAGGTCAGGATGCGCACCGCGCTCACCCCCGCCAGCGGGATCGGCAGGCGGTAGACCAGCCGCCCGTCAATACTGGTGAAGCCGTAGAACTCGGCCACCAACACTTGCCTGCCGTCTTCCAGCCGGGCCCAAACCTGGTGGCGGGTGTGGCCCGGCGGCCACTGCTCGATGCTCATGCCCACCTGTTGAATGACGGTCGCTTCATCCAGCGTGATCTCGATCCATTGCGGCGGGTAGTTGCCGGAGTTCCATGGCGTGCTTCCGCCATCCACCGCCGCCCGCGCCGGGTTCTCCGCCAATTGGCTGGAGAATTGGGCCGCCCGCCCCAGCGCCACGTTGGCGCGTTCCTGCGCCGGTACGACGCAGGGGTCCGGCTGCTGGGCCGGCGACATGGCTTGTAGCATCAGTTCGTCTTCTTCCAGCACGGTCCACGGTTTGCCGTCCAGGTCCTCCGGCCAGGGGTAATAACCCCAGTGCAGCCAGCCGTCAAAGCCCACCGCACAGGAATCGGCGATGTATTGCAGCCCGATGCTCAACGCCGTGAAGGCCGAGGGGAAGATGGCATGCCCGGAGCCGGTCTCACCCATGATCACCGGTTTTTCTTCATGGCCCGGCATGCCGAAGTTTTCCGCCTGCTGCTCTACGCTCAGGTCGGTATCGTAATAGGCGTGGAAGTCCCAAAAGTCCACCGCCTCGCTCTCGATCAGCGGGGCCGTATCCACGTACCAGTCCCCGCCGATCTCGGTCGGGTGGGGGAACTGCGGCGCAAAGAAGCCCACGGTCACCAATCCCTGCGGGTCGTGCTCTTTGACGATCGCCGCCACTTCGTCGATATAAAATAGCACGCCATCCACCACCATCTGGCGTTTTTGTGCTTGGTCGGCCATGTCGTAGCTCTTGCCGTTGGAAATCGTGACATGGCCTTCATCCAATGACAGCGGCGGCACATGTTTCCACAGCCACAGCTCGTTGGTCAGCTGCCAGCCCAACATCACTTCGAAAGGTGCGTCGCGTGCCACCATCCCCGCCATCAGGTCTTGCCAAAAGCGCCGTTTGATCTCAACGCCCGCCGGGTGCAGCCAATCCGCATTGCGATAATCCTCGAACCCGAAGCGCGCGTCGGCACTATAGATTTGCTGGTCAAAATACGCCCAGTAGCCGCCGTGCTCCGGCACCGAATTGGCCGTGAAGATAATGTAGATGCCTTCCTCGCCAGCGATCTGCATCAGGTCCACCATATTGTCGAGATAAGCGGGGTTCAGGCCCGTGCCGGCCGGGTTGCCGATGCAGAATGGCCCGCCGCCGCAGGTGTCGAAGAAGATGCGCACCGTGTTGTAGCCATGTTGCGCCAGCTGCCGGAACGCCGTCCGCACCCGCTGTGGGTCGTAGACATTGGTGGCCATCAGGCGGTCTTCGTAACCCCCGTGCTCCGCCCGGTAAAAGTCGACATAGTTGACCCCGCGCGGCACGAAAGGCTCGCCGCTGCGTGAGTTGTAGAATTCCCCGCGGCCCTCCACCACCCGAATCTGGATGCGGGGCACATCCAGGGCCGGCCGGTTTGTCGCCTCAGTCTCGGCCGGTTGCGCTTCAAGCGGGTTTGCTGCCGCGCCCGGCGAGCAGGCGGCCAATACCAGCGCCAAAAGACAAAGACCAAAATCGTATAAAGATCGCATTAGATACTTCTACTGCCTGACTTAAGTATATAGTACCCACCCCGCTGCTAACCTTACAGTCACCCACTTGACAGGGTTCCATCAGTTCCACACCAAACGTCCGATCGCCTGCACTTTGCTTCATTCTGCGAAGAATTACCCAGAACTCGTCAACAAGAATACAGTTTGATGCTCAACATGCATAGAATAAAATACTGCCCATCATTGCGACTAAGCAATCTCGAAAGGTCACCGATTTGGCAGAGCGTTTCATTGACTAGGCTTCGCCGCAATGACTAATGGAAGCCCATTTGAATTGTGGATACTCTTGATACAATAAGAATCTGGAGAGGTAAATGAAAGATTTAGAACAAAGATTGCTTGACTTAGCAACTCATCATGAAGAGTATCTAAAAGAGCAGCTTTCAAATACCGAAGGCACCAAGCAAGACTGGTATTCAATTATTCACGAACACTATGAACGCGAGCTCCTACCTTCCTTGGAAGAAAACAATGAGGCCTTTGTAGAGTATTGGCCGTGTAGTTTTATTTGGGATGAGACTTCTCAATTGCGAACATATTCAACTAGATCCTACAGAGTGCTAAGAGGCTCGTACGGGACTGGATATCTGGCCGTTAGTTCTTTCGGTCTTTACATATGTGTCTTTGACAAACTGTCAAAAGACTATCCTCCAGTACCTTCTAGCTTGGCCTATCAAGTGTTGTCTGGAGTTGGCGGTGAGCGAGATGATCGAAAACGCTATAAAGGTGATCAGATTTGGCGTATTTCTTTCGAAGAAATTCATGGAACGCACGCCGTTGATGAAAGAATATTGCGTGTCGTAACTACGACGAGCGAGTGGAAGATAGCACGACACTTTAAGGGAGATTTGGAGCTAATTCAAACTTCTATTTCAATGGGCAAAAATAATCTTTTCAGAAAAAATGAAGCTCTTATGGCTGACAACACTAATAGAGAAATTTTGGCGACAATTGAAGAATTAGCAAAACTACGAGAATCAGGCGCTATTTCTAACGATGACTATGAATCGCAAAAGAATAAATTGTTGGGGCGATTGAAATAAGTATCTAGACAAAAACAGCCCCGCCAGATGACGGGGCTGTTTGATTTTACTTGGAAACTGCAGAGGCCTAGCGCCGGCCGCGGAAACCACCGCCGCGATCGCCACGGTCGCGGCCGCCCCCACCGCCACGCCGGTCGCCGCCGCGGCCACCACCCCCGCCGCCGCTGGGCCGCCCGCCCTTGTCCTTCTCGCGGGCTTCCTCGGCCGTCCAGCCTTCCAGCACGGCCTGGCGGCTCAGGCGGATCTTGCCGCTGGGGTCAATATCCGTGATCATCACGGACACTTCATCGCCCATCTGCACCACGCTCTCCACGCTTTCCACGTGGCCGCTGTCCAACTGCGAGATGTGCACCAGGCCGTCCGTGCCGGGCATGATCTCGATGAAGGCGCCAAAGTCGGTGATGCGCACCACCTTGCCGGTGTAGATCCGGCCGATCTCCGGCGTCTCGGTCAGCGCCTCAATGCGTTCGCGGGCGATCTGCGCTGCTTCGGCATTGTCAGAGGCGATGAACACCGTGCCGTCATCGGAGATGTCGATCTTGGCGCCGCTCTCTTCCTGAATGGCGCGGATCGTCTTGCCGCCTGGGCCGATCACCGCGCCAATCTTCTCGATCGGCACCATCACCGTGGTGATGCGTGGGGCGTGCGCCTTCAGGTCCGGCCGCGGGGCCGGCAGGGTCTCCAGCATCTTGTCCAGGATGTGCTTGCGCCCGGCCTTGGCTTGCTGCAGCGCCTCAGCCATCATCTGCGTCGTCAGGCCCGAGATCTTAATGTCCATCTGCAGGGCGGTAATGCCCTTGTCCGTGCCGGCCACTTTGAAGTCCATGTCACCCAGGTGGTCTTCAATGCCCTGGATGTCGCTGAGGATCTGGTACTTGCTGCCGTCCGTGATCAGCCCCATCGCAATCCCGGAAACCGGCGCCTTGATCGGCACGCCGGTGTCCATCAGCGCCAGGGTCGAAGCGCACACCGAGCCCATCGAAGTCGAGCCGTTCGAGGACAAGCACTCGGAGACCAGGCGCAGCGTGTAGGGGAATTCTTTTTCGGAAGGGATCACCGCCACCAGGGCGCGCTCAGCCAGCGCGCCGTGGCCGATCTCCCGGCGGGAGGAGCCGCGCAGCGGCCGCGCCTCGCCGGTGGAGAAGGGCGGGAAGTTGTAATGATGCATGTAGCGCTTTTCTTTGATCGGCGTCAGCGTGTCCAGCTCCTGCGCCTCGCGCGGGGTGCCCAGCGTGGCCAGGGTCAGCACCTGCGTTTCGCCGCGGGTGAAAATGCCGGAACCGTGCGCCCGCGGGCTGTAGTCCACCTCGCACCAGATCGGGCGGATATCGGTCGGGGTGCGGCCGTCAGGGCGCTTGCCCTGCTCGATGATCCGGCGGCGCACCACCGCCTTCTCGGCAGAACCGTAGGCCTCTTTTACTTGCCCAGCCAGCTCGGCGTCGTCTCCGGCCAGTTCGGCCACCACCGTGTCGCGCAGCGCGTCGATGGCGCCGTATTGATCGGTTTTGCCGATCTGCTGGTCAAAGATCTGCTCCAGTTCAGCCTGGGTGCGTTCCAGCACCGTGGCCTTCAAGGCCTCATCCACCTTGAAGCTCTGGTAGGCGCGCTTGGGTTTGCCCACCTGCTCGGCCATCTGTACCTGCATATCAATGATCGGCTGCATCGCCTGGTGGGCGGCTTCCAGCGCCGCCACCATCGTGTCTTCATCCACTTCGTTGGCGCCGCACTCCACCATCAGGATCGCGTCGCGCGTACCGGCCACCCGCAGGTCCAGGTCGGACTCTTTCAATTGCGAATAGGTCGGGTTGATCACCAGTTGGCCGTCCACGCGGCCTACGCGCACCGCGCCCACCGGCCCATTCCAGGGGATGTCGGAAATGCTCAGCGCCGCAGAAGCCGCATTGACCGCGATCACGTCGATCACGTTCTCTTCGTCGGCGGAGAGGGCATACATGATCACCTGCACATCGTTGCGCAGGTCCTTGGGAAACAGCGGGCGCAGCGGTCGGTCGGTCAGGCGCGCCGTCAGAATGGCGCCCTCGCTGGGGCGGCCCTCACGGCGGAAGAACGAACCGGGGATCTTGCCGCCGGCGTACATGCGCTCTTCGTAATCCACGCTCAGCGGGAAGAAGTCGATCCCGCTGCGCGGGTTGGCCGACATGGTGGCGGTCGCCAGGATCAGCGTATCGCCCAGGCGGGCCGTTACCGCGCCGCCGGCCAGTTGGGCGACCTTGCCCGTGGAAAATGTCAGCGTCTGGTTACCCACTTGGGCGCTAAAGTCTTTGGACTCGGGTTTCATAAATCTCCTTTTGCGAAGGCCGCAGCGCTTCGCACAGGCCCGTTAGCCCAGGAACTGGAAACTGGTCACAAGCAGGCTTATGAGCAAGTTCCAATGCCCTGGCCAACGAGCAATGATGGGTTTAGGTTAGAGGCAATTATAGTATTTTCTGCGCTGGAATGTCCTCCTGCAGCGAAACAAAAAAAGAGGCGGCTGGCATAAGCTGGGCCTATGCGAAGCCGCCTCTTTTTGAAGGCTAAGCCTTGCGGCGGATCTTGAGCTTGTCCGCCAGCGACACATACTTCTCGTAGTCGTGCCTGCGCACATACTCCAGCAGGCGGCGGCGCTGGCCCACCAGCTTCAGCAGGCCGCGGCGGGAGGAATGGTCCTTGCTGTGGGTCTGCAGGTGGCCGGTCAGCTGCTCAATCCGGCTGGTCAGCAGGGCAATCTGCACTTCAGGCGAACCTGTGTCGCCTTCGGCGCGCTTGTATTCGCCAATTACGGCTTGTTTCTTTTCTTGAGGTAATGGCATGACGTTCTGCACTCCTTTTTTGCAGGTCTCCAGGCAGCTAGCCAAGGCCAGCCTGCTGGTCAAGTCAACGCCAGATTATAACCGCAAGCCCGGCGGAAATCTAGAGCAGCGGCCGCAGCCGCGCCTGGCTGACGGCTGGCAGCACCTTGTACACTTGGCGCGCGATCCAGCGGCAGCCCGGGTCCAGATCCGGCTGCTGCAGGGCTTGCTGCAAGAAATACTCCGTCTCTTTGGGGCTTTGGCGGCCCAGCTCGCTCAGCAGGTCCGCCAGATCGGGGCGGATCTTGCGGTCGGCGCTGCGTACCGGCGCCTCCAGCAGCGTGTAGATCGCTGGCAGGTTGGCGTAACCCGGGCCTTGCAGCAGGTGCTGCAGGGCGGCCAGCGCCAGGCTTTGCTGGCGGCTGTGGCCGCCGGCCAGCAGCTGGCCAGCCCAGGTGATCAGCGCTTCCGCATGCTGTTTCTGCAGGCCCTGCGTGCCGGCCTGGGCCAGTTCGGGGGCCAGCCAGGGTTCCTGGTTCTCCTCTGCCCAGGCGGCCAGGCGGGCGGTCACTTCGTGCGCTTCGGCCGGCGTGGCGCCCAGCAGGCGGGCGGCCAGCTGGCGTGTCTCAATGCTGCGCCGCGCCCACAGCCCATCGGCCACCTGCAGTGCGGTGGCGGGGTCTTCTTCGGCCAACTGGCTCATCTCCAATTGCAGTTGGCGCAGCAGCGGGGTTGGCACCTCGTAGGTTTTGAGCACCGGCCGCAGGCCGCGCACTTCGCCCAGGCGGTTGACCGGCATCGAATAGGCTTCCAGCAGGCGCTCCAGCTCGCGCAAATAGCCGGGCGGATCGCTAAAGTGCTGGGACAAAAGCGCCGCCTCTTGTTTCAGGCGGCCCAGTTCAATGGTTGGCACAGGGTTATTCTACGATAGTCAGGGCGAAACCGTCGTAGCCCTTGCTGCCCACCGTCTGCAGCACCGCGCTGTCCCCACGGTTGCCCAGGGCTTGCAGCAGGCTGCGGGCGCCCTGGCTGCTGGCGTCTGTGCCGTTCAGCACCTGGCCGCCGCGCACCACATTGTCGCTGAGGATCAGGCCGCCCTTGCGCGTCAGCCGGCGTGCCCAGTCGAAGTAGGCCGGCAGGTTGGCTTTGTCGGCGTCCAGGAAGCACAGGTCAAAGCCGGCTTCATACTCCGCCAACAGCGTGGGCAGCGTTTCCAGTGCTGGGCCTACATGCAGCCTGACGCGTTCGCTCACTCCAGCCGCGGCGAAGTTGGCTGCCGCCACCTCGGCGTGCTTGGCCTCCGCCTCCAGCGTCACCAACTGGCCGCCGTCGGGCAAGGCCCGCGCCAGCCAAATGCCGCTGTAGCCGCCCAGCGTGCCCAGTTCCAAAATGCGCCGCGCGCCGATGGCGCGGGCCAGGATGTGCAGGAACTGGGCCTGCATGCGCGAGACCTGGATGGCGGGCAGTCCGGCCGCTTCAGCGGAGGCCAGGGCTGAGGCCAAGCCGGGGTCATCCGGGGCCATAAGGTTTTCGAGAAAATCATCCACTTGCTGCCAGGTAGGATTGTCCATGCGTTCTCCGTGTGGTGCTAAAAATCGGCCTGAGTTAGGCTGGCATACTTTCAAGCAATCGTAGCATAATCCTGCCATGGCAGGCTGGTCAGGACGAGTAGTCGCCTACGAAGAGGACTTATGTTGACGGTAAAGCGTGCATGCTTGGTATTGATACTTGGTCTTTGTGCCTGTGGTCCTGCGCCGGCCGCACCAACAACCGCTACTACCTCGCCTGAAGTAATTGTGACCACCCAGACCGATTTTGTGGGCGCAGTCCAGGGCCGGGTCACGCAGGCCGGCACCAGCAACCCGGTGCCCTTCGCCTTTGTGCAGGCCAAAAACGACCGTGGGGTGACCGTAACGGTCTTTTCGGACGGAGATGGCCGCTATGCCCTGCCCGGTCTGGCGGCTGGGGATTATGTGATTTCCTCCCATGGGTTTGGTTATCAATATTCCCTGCCGCACAATGTCACAATCACCTCCGCCGCTGCGCTTGAGATCGACCTGAGCCTGCCGCCCACCGCGGACATTCGCGACCAGGTCAGCGGCGCCGAATGGCTAAGCGTCCTGCCGGACGATGCCCAAACCCGGCAGTTTATTTTGGACTGCCAGGGTTGTCACCAGCTCGGCTGGCCGCGTAAGGCCTACAACGGCTGGCCCACGGAAACCCAGTGGCAAGCGTCCATCCGCAAGATGCTGAGCTTTTACGGGCCACAGAGCGGGTTCCCGATCATCGGGCCTCTGGATGTGGAGGAAACGGCTGCCTGGCTGGCGCACTATCTGACTGCGGAAACCCAGCCGCCGCTGCCGCAGCCTGTGACCGCCCAGGCCGCCAAGGTACGCATGACCGAGTATGACTTCCCTGGCGCTGGCCCTCACGACCTGGTGCTCGACTCAAACGGGCAGATCATCATTACCGGCATGTTCAGCCACAACATGTATTCGTTGGACCCGGAGAGCGGCGAATTTACCCGCTATGCTTTAAAGCCCAACGCCAACCCCCGCGCGCTGGAGCTGGATGCCGAGGGGAACTGGTGGATCGTCTTTGGCAGCCCGCACCAATTGGCCCTCTTCGACCCGCTCACCGCGGAATTCGAAACCTACTCCATTGACATGTACGCGCACAGCGTCGCGCTCGATTCCAAAGGCAATGCTTGGGTTAATGGGCATTTCCTCTCCGACCCTGGCAAGGTCATCCGGGTCAGTCCGGATGGTTCTCGCTTGGTTTTTGACATCCCCGACAATAACGTCTCCAACCTGGCCGGATTGCCGATCTCTTACGAGATTCGGGTAGGTCCGGACAACATGGTGTGGGTCTCAGACTTGAACTGGAACCGGATCTATAAGCTGCATCCTGAGACTGGCGAAGTGGCTTACTATGAGTTCCCGCATGACACCAGTGGTCCGCGGCGGTTTGATATTGATGCTGACGGCAAACTGTGGATTCCCGAGTTTTCCGGCGGCCGCCTGGCGATGTTTGACCCGGTCACGGAAACCTTTACGGAGTGGGAAGTGCCCACCAAGAATGCCGAGCCCTATGTGGTCAAGATTGACCACCAGCGCGGCCTGGTCTGGATCGGCTATGCAGCCGGCAACCGCGTGGCCAGTTTTGACCCGCTGACCGAAACTTTTGTGGAATATCCGCTGCCCACGCCGTATGCCCTGATCCGGCATATGGCCATTGACAGCGGCAACGGCGATGTTTGGGTCAGCTATCACCATGTGCCCACTTCAGACGACAAGATCGTGCGTTTGCAGTTTGGGACTTAGCTGCCTTTAGCGATGCGAGCCTCGGCCAGCTGGATGTAATCCCGGCTGGTTTCGTAGCCCACATAGCTGCGGCCTGCTTTGCGAGCCGCTAGCGCCGTGGTGCCGCTGCCCATAAACGGGTCCAGCACCACATCGCCTGTAAAGCTGTACAGCTGGATCAGGCGGGCGGGTAGTTCTTCGGGGAAGGGGGCCGGGTGGCCCACCCGCCGGGCGGACACTGCCGGAAAGCTCCATACGCTTTTGCTGTTTTGCAGAAAATCTTCCTTGGCGATCGTATCCTCGCCGCCGGCCGGTTTGGCCCGGCCAAATGCGCCCTTGCTGAAGACCAGGATGTATTCATGCACATCGCGCAGGGTGGGGTTGCTGGCCGACAGCCAGGATCCCCAGGCAGTGGAAGCGCTGGCGCTGGAGCCCTTGTCCCAGATGATCTCGCCGCGCATCAGGTAACCCAGGGCCAACATATCCTGGATGATGAAGGCATGCAGCGGGATGTAGGGCTTGCGACCTAAGTTCGCCACGTTGATGCAGGCCCGCCCGCCCGGGGCCAGGGTCCGGTAGGTCTCGGCCCATACCCGGCGCAGCAGACCCAGGTAGTCCTCCAGGTTTAGGTCCTGGTCGTATTCCTTGCCGGCGTTGTAGGGGGGTGAGGTGACCATCAGATGCACACTGCCGTCAGGCAGTTCCGGCATCTGCTCGCTGCTGTGGCCGAAAATACGGTTGTGCGCTGCTTCGGGGAGAGGGTTGTCGCTCAGGCTATCGGGAGTTGCGGCGTTCTGCTGGCTGTATAGGGCGCTGTTGTAAAAAGTGCTGGCGTCGTGGTTGACGCGCCCAGCCGTGCCAAACGCGGAACTGCGTGTGCCTTTACGGTCTGTCTTCTTCCCGGCCACGGCTTCACTGTAACCCAAAGCGCGCGGCGCGGCAAGTTTTAAGGCTTGAGCAGGCTGGCAGAGCCAGCCTAACTCAGCCAGGCCAGACGGCCCCGGCGCGCACCACGCCGCCGGGAGGCACATCGCTCTTGACCGTGGCGCCGTTGCCCACCCGGGCGCCGGCGCCAATCGTCACCCCCAGATTGACGGTGACGCCCATGCCAATCAGCGCGCCTTCGCCCACTTGCACCCCGCCCGCTAGGATGACGCCAGGCGCCAGGTTAACCATATCTGCCAGCACGCAATCGTGCGAGACGATGGCGCCGGTGTTGATGATGCCGCCAAAGCCGATTTGCGCATCTGAGCCAATGTAGGCGTGCGGGAAGATTTGCCCGCCGTCATTGAGCTGGACGCTGGGTTCCAGCACGGCGCTGGGGTGCACCAGGCTGGGGAATTCAAACCCGGCGCCGCGTAGGATTTCGAATACGTGTATGCGGCTGCTCATCGCGCCAATACCGCCCACGGCATTGGCGGCCAGCCGGCTGCCTGCCGCGCGCAGCGCGCTCAGCAAGCCCTGGCCGCCCAGCACCAGCACATCCAACACCTGCTCGCCGGGCTGGCGGCCGTCATCCAATACCCCTGCCGGGGTGTAGCTTCCGGTGGCGCGTATCAGGTCGATCACCGCTTTGCCGTGGCCGCCGCCGCCGTAGACCAATACGGCGTTGCTGGCGGCCACACTGGGCGGAATTTCAATATCTGCAACTGTGGCCCCGCCCAGCGCGCCCCGCACCTGCGCCTCGGTGATGATCGGCCCGATCGGCAATTGGCTCAGGTCCAGGCCTTCTTGCTGCGCCAGCAGCAAGGCGGGCTGGGTAATACGCAGCCCTTCCGGAACTTCACCGGGCTGGCTGCTCTTCTGTTCGGTCTTGGGGGCTTCCCAGTCCGAGGTCGGGGCCAGGTAGCAGAACAAGGCCCCGGCGCGCAGCTTGCCGCCGGGTTGGGCCTGTAAGCCGGCCACAAAGCCGTCCGCCTCGGCGATCAGCTCAAAGGTCGACTTGGTGGTCTCCAGGGTAGCCAGCAGCGCTCCCGTTTTTACCGCCTGGCCGTCTTTAACGTGCAATGCGGCCACACGGGCTTCATTTTCGTTGGGGTTGATCAGCGGAATGGTGATCGCCAGGGCTGCGCTCATATCTGGCGCGGTTATACCATTTTTTGCGCGGTTGCCAGGATGTCCTCAACATCCGGCAGGGCGGCTTCTTCCAACGGGCGTGAGGCCGGGATCGGCGCGTCGGCGGCAGCCAAGCGCGCGGCGGTTTTCAGCCTGCCTGGCAGGGCCTGCGCGGCGCGGGCCAGCACCTCGGCGCCCCAGCCCAGGGTGTAGCTGCCTTCTTCTATGGCCAGCAGCCGGCCGCTCTTGCTCAGCGAGGCGGCCAGGGCCGCGTCCAGCGCGCCGCCTGCCGCCAGGGGGGCCAGCTGGGTCGGCACCACCAGCTCGCAGAAGACCTCGTGTTCAAAGGCCAGGCGCAGCTGCGCCTGACGGGCCAGTTCCGCCATGTAGCCATAGGCGGTCAGGGTCAGCGCCGGGGCCGGGGCGCCTTTGAGCCGCAGCGTGTGCGTGGTCGCATAGGCTCCAGGCGGGGTATGTAATTCCATTTCGAAATCTTGCAAATCCTCAGCCGTCAGAACCGGCTGTAAATACAGCAGCTTGTTCTCTATAAAGAAGACCGGGCCGTCGTCTTCGAGGATCGCCTGGCGCAGCAGTTCACCGGGGTCGCTGAGTGCGTTGGCCGCCAGGGTGCGCAGGCCAGGCACCCCCAAAAAGAGCTTCTCCAGCGTTTGGCTGTGGGTCGGGCCGTAGCCGCGCCGACCGCCCATCGGCGTGCGCACCACCAGCGGCACCTGCACTGCCCCGCCATACATGCTGCCAAATTTGCTGATGCTGTTGATCATCTGGTCGGCGATCAACGTGCTGAAGTCGCCGAACATGATC
This sequence comes from Anaerolineales bacterium, assembly GCA_019637805.1. Classification (NCBI taxonomy): domain Bacteria; kingdom Bacillati; phylum Chloroflexota; class Anaerolineae; order Anaerolineales; species Anaerolineales bacterium. The sequence goes on from JAHBVB010000001.1 coordinate 1,078,671, forward strand.
TCGACCACCGGGCGCAGGCCGCGCAGCGCCATGCCCGCCGCCACGCCGGCCAGCCCGGCCTCAGAGACTGGGCTGGTCCAGACGCGTTCGGGGTAGGCGGTCGAAAGCCCCTGACTGACCTTGAAAGCGCCGCCGTAGGGGTCCAGCACATCCTCGCCCAGCAGGTAGACGCGCGAGTCCTGGAAGGCGGCGTGCAGCCCGCGGTTGAGCGCTTGCAGCACGCTGGTCACGGGAGCGCCTCCGGGAATGGGTCGGCCTCGGCCTGGCCAAAAGCGGCGGCCACTTCGGCCTCCACCTCGGCCTCCAGGGCGGCGCGCTCGGCGTCGGCCAGTGCGGGGGCCAGCAGCGCCAGCGGGTCCCGCCGCGTCCGAATTTCGGCCATGGTGGCCTCATCGCGCGTATCGTCGCCTTTGGAATGCGGGCCAAAGCGCTGGGTGTCCAGCACCAGCGCTCGCGGCCCTGGGGCCGCCCGCAGCGCAGCCAGCTCAGCGCCGGCCAGCGTGTGGATCTCGAGGGCGTCGCTGCTGTCCAGTCGCTGGCAGGGGATGCCGAAGGCGCTGAAACGAGCGGCGATGTCGCCGGCCAGGGCCAGCTCAATGGGTGTGGTTTGGGCGATGTGGTTGTTTTCCACCACAAACAGGATCGGCGCGCCCCACAGGCTGGCCATATTGAGGCTCTCGTAGACCGTGCCCTCGCCCAAGGCCCCATCGCCCAGGAAGAGGATCGCCACGGCCGGGTTGCCTTTGGCCTTCTCGGCCAGGGCGGTACCCACGGCGATAGGCGCCGTGCTGCCCAGCACCCCGTTGGAATAGAAGTTGCGCCAGTGCAGGTGCTGCGAGCCGCCCAGGCCGCCGCACACACCGGTGGCCTTGCCCATCAGTTCGGCGAACAGGGCCCGCAGGTCGCCACCGTAGGCAATGAAGTGCCCGTGGCAGCGGTGGTTGCTGAAGACGATGTCTTGCGCGCCCAGGTGGGCCAGCACGCCGGCCGCGTTGGCCTCCTGCCCGATATATGTATGCGTCGTGCCGTAGAAGAGGCCCTTGGGGAACGCGTCCAGCACGGTTTCTTCGAAGCGGCGGATGCGATACATCTGCCGGTACAGGCCGACCTGGTCTGGCATGGGCGGCATTATACTCGCCGCCCTTCCTGGCCCTGGCTGCCCATAAATTCCACGGCTGTGGCGTTGCCCGGCTGGTTGATGCCCTCGCGGCGCAGCACCTTCAACGGGGTGAGCAGCAAGATCTTGAGGTCCAGCCACAGCGACCAGTGGTCCACGTACCACACGTCCAAGGCGAACTTGTCCTCCCAGGAAACGTTGTTGCGCCCGTTGACCTGCGCCCAGCCGGTCAGCCCGGGCAGTGCCTGCATGCGCCGTGCCTGCTCGGCAGTGTAGCGGTCCAGGTAGCGCATTAGCAGCGGCCGCGGCCCCACCAGGCTCATTTCGCCGCGCAGTACATTGTATAGCTCGGGCAGCTCATCCAGGCTGGAGGCGCGCAGCAGGCGGCCCAGCGCCGTCAGTCGCTCGGCATCCGGGCGTAGTTCGCCGTCCGGCCCGCGCAGGTCTTTCATCGTGCGGAATTTGTAGAGGGTGAAGGGCAGGCCGCGGTAGCCAGGGCGTTCCTGCCGAAAGAGCACCGGCCGCCCCAGAAAGAGGCGCACCACCAGAGCCACCAACCCGGCCAGGGGCAATGCGAAAGGCAGCGCCAGCAGGGTCAGGCTGATGTCTAAGATGCGTTTGCTGCGGGGGATGCCCGCAGGCAGCTTGGTCGGCGCCACATTCAAATTCTATCAGGCAGGCGCCTGCCGCTCAGGCGTCGAACATGCGCTCAATCGCTCTGGCATAGATCGCCTTGGCGGTGGCGCGGTGTTCCGGCTGGCTCCGCACAAAATGCTCCATCATCACACCGGAGTTGATCTCCAGCACGCGGTGCTCGCCCTGCACTTCCACAACATCCACCGAAGCAAAACGGATGTTGATCGCTTGCTGCGCTTGGCGCGCTAGGCGGCTCAATTGGCTGGCTAAGGGGCCGTCGCTCAGCTGCTGCGGGGTGGAACCGGCGCCCAGATTGTGCTTCCACCCCAGTACCACTTCTTCCCCCGCGGCAGGCACCGTTTGCAGGTCGTTCTGTTTGCCTTCGATGGCTTGCCCGGCTGCCTCCGCCGACAGCTGCCCGCCAGCCTGCGCAGCCTGAATGAGCTGCATCAGGCTGGCTTGCCCGTCACCCACCACGTGGGGGCGGCGCTTGGTGTAGAGCAGCTGCAGTTCCCCGTCCAGCATGATGGCGCGGAACTCCTGGTCGATCTCCAGATAAGGCGAAAAGCTGATGCTGCGGTGTTTTTGAAACAAGGTGTACACGGCCAACTCCAGCTCGGCCACGTTGTTCACCAGGGTTACCCCTAAGCCGCCCGTGCCTCCGTTAGGCTTGCACACCAGCGGATAGCCGAATTCCTCTGCAGAAGCTAACATGGCAGGCCAGTTGCCTTTGGCAGGGACATAGCCGCTCAGCCGCGGGTGCAAAAACAAGCGATGCGGAACGTTGGCAATGCCCTGGTGGGCCAACAGGTCGGCGATGGCGGCTTTGTCTGCGGCCAGTAATTCGGCCGTGGCTGAGTTGATCTCGAAGTTGTAGCCAAAAATATGCCGGGTGGCCCCGTTCTTTTCCAAGCGCAAGATCCAGTCATGTGAGAAACGGGTCAGGCCGTATCCTTGGTCTGCGGCGATCTCTTTGATCAGCTCGACCAGGACGCGTTGGCTGTTGGCTTCTGTCATACGGCTGATTGTAACGGCAAGCGGAAAGAGAAAAGCCCGCCAGACGGCGGGCTTTTCTGCTCCACGGAGGAGGAGCGAACACGATTAGTTGGGAGATGCGTCCATCTGGCGGATGACCATCACCACTTTGCCTTGCACTTGCACCGCACGGGGGTTATCCACAAAGATGGGCTGCATGGTGGGGTTGGCAGGCTGCAACCGAATGCCGCCGTTCTCTTTGTAGAAGTACTTCAAAGTGGTCTCGTCGCGGTCGGTCAGCCACACGGCCACCATCTCGCCGTTGCGGGCGTCTTGCGAGCGTTTCATCACCACGATGTCGCCATCATTGACCATGGCGTCGATCATCGAGTCACCCTGTACTTCCAGAGCAAACAGGTCTTCTTCTTTGTCGCCAGGAGCCAGCAGACTGCGGGCAATTTCCACGCCGCTTTCCGGGTCGTAGTAACCGAAGTCAGAGGTGGGCACCGGCATGGGTTCGCCGGCGACAATGCGGCCGATCACGGGCACGCGGATCAGGTCCTCGATGGCGCTGCGCACCTTCTCTGCGGCCTCTTCCAGCTGCCCGGTGAGGCCTTTCACCAGGCGCACACCGCGAGAGATCTTGCGGTCGCGCTCAATGTAGCCTTCTTCTTCCAGCTGGTTTAAATAGTAATTAACCACGGAGGTCGAGGAGATGCCGGTTTGTTTGCCAATCTCGCGGATGGAGGGTGGGTAGCCGGTCTCGGTCTGGTACTTCTCCAGCACCTCCAGGATCTTCTTATGTCGTTCGCTTAGCCCCTTGCGGCGTTTGGCCATCATCATTTTGGCTCTCCTCGCAAAATTCGTTCATTTGTGCTAAAACTATACACGAACGTCCGTTCTACGTCAAGTTGTTTGCCCGGCCTATTGTTTTCCGACAAGCTGTGCAATAATACGCGTTCCCCATCATCTACAGCCTATTCTCAGGAGCAAGATGCAGAAAAATGCCATTCTGATCACTGGCGCCGCCGGAGAAATTGGCCAGGCTCTACTGGCCGATCTGGCGGCCGGGGGCAAAGGCCCTCTGGTGACCCTGGACTTGCAAGCCATGCCGGCCGGGGCACAGCTGAGCCAGCATGTGCAGGGCAGCGTGGCGGATCAAGCCCTATTGGCAGGTTTGGCTGAGCAGTACCAGTTTGCCCAGATCTTTCATTTGGCCGCCCTGCTTTCCACCAGCGCAGAGCGCAAACCGTCCTTGGCCCACCAGGTCAATGTGGATGCCAGTGTGCTTCTGCTGGAACTGGCCGCCCGCCAGTCCATGGAGGGTGGCCAACCGGTGCAGGTTATTTTCCCCAGCTCAATCGCCGTCTACGGAATGCCTGACCTGGCAACCAAAGCCGCGCACGCCAAAGTAGGCGAGGGCGACTTTAATGACCCGACCACCATGTACGGCTGCAACAAATTGGCCGTGGAAAAATTGGGGGCCTACTACTCCAGCCAGTACGGGCAGCTGCAGGCGGAGATTCCCACCCGGCTGGACTTTCGCTCCCTGCGTTTCCCGGGACTGATCAGCGCCCACACCGCGCCCACGGGCGGCACCAGCGACTACGGCCCGGAGATGCTGCATGCCGCCGCCCAGGGCCAGGCCTATGCCTGCTTCGTGCGGCCGGATACGACGATTCCCTTCATGGCCATGCCAGACGCCGTGCGCGCCCTGCTGGGGTTGGCCGCCGCGCCGGCTGCCGCGCTTAGCCGCCGCGCCTACAATGTGGGCGCCTTTAGCCTGTCGGCCGAAGCCTTTGCCGGCCAGGTGCAGGCCGCCTTCCCCAGGGCTGAGATCAGCTATGCGCCCAATGCGCCTCGCCAGGGTATTGTGGATACCTGGCCGCTGGATGTGGATGACCGCGCCGCCCGCGCCGACTGGGGCTGGGCGTCCCAGTATGACTTGCAGCGTTGTTTTGATGAGTACTTGGTGCCGAATATTCGCCAGCGGTATCAGGCATAAGGCTGGACTTTTTGGTTAGGAAATTGTTAAGTGGAGATTTAGCGGTTTGCCTTAGACTTTTGTAGTCAGAAAATGAATATTGCCGGCAGAACCAGAAGGTTGATTCTCATAACTGGGCTTGGATTGCTTCTGATCCTAGCAATCTATTCCGTCGCGATTCAGGTTCTAACTAGAGTAACAGAGGAAAGAGTCGCGGCTGTTCTGACCACTGTTCAAAACAGTACTTTGGTGGGTTTATTGGATTGGATGGATGGCGCCAAAGAGCATGTAAATGCTTGGGCCGAATCGAGGGCGATTGTTGCCCAAGTTGAACAGTTAACCAGTAATTCTGAAGTTTCACAGTCCTCGTCTCATGCTTTTCTGCAAGCCAGCCTCAGCCCAATTACGGCTGATACTCATTTCTTTGGTTATGCCATTATCAGTCCGGAAAATATTGTCCTCGCTTCCTCAGGGGTGGAAGAGATCGGAACATCGAGTCTACTGGGCCAAAATACAGGGCGTTTGGACCGTGTGCGTTCTGGCATAAGTTTGGTCACAACACCAATCAAAAGAACTGATTCTGAAGAGGCTGTGCCGGTTATCTTAGCTGCGGCACCGGTTCGAGGCAGCGATCAGGTTGTGATCGCGGCACTGGTCTTTTTTATTGATCCCTCACAGGATTTTTCCACGATCCTTCAACGCGGCAGGTTGCTGAATTCTGGGGAGACGTACGCAATTGATAGTGACGGGGTTTTGGTCAGCGAGAGTCGCTTTGGAGAAGCACTCAGAGATATTGGTTTAATTGGCCCGGAGGATGCCTCCATCCTCAGCATTCAAGTCAGGGATCCGGGAGCTAACTTGCTGACCAGCCAGAGTCCCGTTTCAGTTGACCAGCGACCTTTGACGCGTGCGGCAGGAAGTCTTGTATTAGGCCAGTCCGGGATGGATGTGAGCGGTTATCGTGATTACCGCGGGGTAGAGGTGGTGGGCGCCTGGATCTGGAACGAGGAATACAATTTTGGGATCATCACAGAGACGGATTGGGATGAATCATTCTCCAATGTAGAATCAGTAAGGCTGGCTTTACTTTCTCTGGGTCTGCTTTCGGGCCTGGCCTTGGTAGGCTCTGTGGTTGTTTCCAGCCTGGCTGATCAAAAAGAGCAACTGGAAAAAGCGCGCTACGAGTTGACTGTTGAAGGTGCGCGGGAGGCAATTCTTTCATTCAATTCTTTAAATCAAATCACAGCATGGAATGCAGAGGCAGAGCATATTTTTGGACGCAAAAAAGAGGAGGTGCTTTTCAAAGAAATTGCTCATCTGATTCTTCCTAAAGAAAACCAGCAGTTTTACTTGCACCAACTCGAAGAGACACGCCGGAACCCTCAGGCTTTCCTAAACCGTGAGCGTACAGAGCTTGAGATGCTGCGCAAAGATGGAAGCAGATTCCCGGTGGATGTCTTTTTGGTGCCTATTAATATTGGAAGGGACCAGGGGTTCTCTGCAATCATTCGTGATCTTACTGAGGTCAAAGAGGCGTATCAGCAGCTCAAAGATTCGCGTGACCAATTGGCCATAGCTTATGACGAAACATTGCGCGGATGGACTGCTGCATTGGATCTGCGTGACAATGAAACTGAAGGACATACGCAGAGGGTGGCCGATGCGGCACTGCGTTTGGCTGAAGCGTTAGGCGTTCCAGAAGACGAGCAGGTGCACTTGTATCGTGGCGCCCTGCTTCACGATATTGGCAAAATTGGCATCCCAGACCAAATCCTGCAAAAGCCAGGACCTTTAGACCATAAAGAGTGGGCGGTGATGAAGCGGCACCCCGTATACGCTTATGAATTTCTCAAACAGATCCCGTATCTGGTGCCTGCCTTGGATATCCCCTATTCTCATCATGAGAAATGGGATGGAAGCGGCTACCCGAACGGTCTGCGCGGACAAGACATCCCGTATTTTGCCAGAATGTTTGCGCTGGTTGATGTTTGGGATGCATTAACGTCTGATCGGCCCTATCGTAAAGCTTGGCCAGTGGGAAAAGTCCGCGAATACATTCTGGAGCAACGTGGTAAGCACTTTGATCCTGAGCTTACGGATGCTTTCTTTGCGAGCTTTTTGTAGCTGAACTACAGATATTGCACAAACTTATTGTTCTCATCCACCAGGATGAAATGGGTTTCCACGGGGGTATCTGTAATTTCGAAGGCGATGATGATGATCTCTTCGCCAGGCTTGATCAGATGCGCGGCGGCGCCATTCATCGTGATCTCTCCGCTGCCTCGTTTGCCCACGATCACATAGGTTTCCAGGCGCGCCCCACTAGTGTTGCTGACCACCAGCACTTTTTCGCCTGGCCACAGACCGGCCTTCTCGATCAGGTCTTCATCAATTGTGATGCTGCCGACGTAGTTCACATCCGCGTCGGTGACGATGGCTTTGTGGATCTTAGAGCGTGCCAGAATGCGCATTGCGTTCTCCTTGGGCGGTTATTCTACTCGGCTCAGCAGATGGGCGCAGCATGAGTCTGCGCCATTCAGCTCGGCCAGCATCGCTATAATTGCGCCTTGTGAATGCCCGTCTGCTCAAGACCCTTGGCCTGCTGACGTTGCTGTGGCTGACCGGCTGCCGGGTCACTTTTGCGCCGCCGTCGCCCACCGAGGCGCCAACGCCGCTGCCTAGCGCCACGCCCACCCCGGTGTGGTTCCCCCCCACCGCGCAGCCCACTAGTTTCCCCACGCCGCAGCTGCAACCCACGGCGGACATGCGTCCGGGCATTGGCGACCTGCTGCTGGAAGACGACTTTAGCGACGCGGCGCTGTGGACCACTGGGGGCGACCGGGATGCGGTTGTGGCCGTCTCCAACAATACGGTGCATCTTACGCTCAACCTGGCCCGCAATTATCTGTTTAGCACGCGCTCCCAGCCGGTTCTGGGCAATTTCTATACTGAGATCACCGCTGAACCCAGCCTGTGCCGCGGCAGCGATGAGTACGGCCTGCTGCTGCGCGTCCAGAATGGTGACCATTACCGTTTCGCCCTGAGCTGCGATGGGAGCGCCAAGGTGGACCGCTACCTGGGCGGCAGCCTGACCCGTCACGCAGGCTGGGCCAGCAACCGCATCATCCCCAGCCTGGCCCCCAGCAGCGTACGCCTGGGGGTGTGGGCGCGCGGCAGCCAAATGCACTTCTTTATCAACGACATGTATTTCTTCAGCGTGAGCGATACCCAGCTTTACCAAGGCACTCTGGGTGTCTTCGTGCACACCACGGGCGAAGGGGATGTCTCGGTGAGTTTTTCCAATCTTCAGGTCTGGGGCCTGGAATAGCAATCTGGCCAGGCGCTTGACTTTCAAGCGCGTACCCTGTATCCTAGTCCGGTCTTATCCACTAGCAACTTTATTCGGCAGTCGCCGCTGTTCTTGTCTGAACTTAGTCTTATTTCTCTGTTCATTCCCAAACACCCGCTTGACTTCTGAATAACAAAGGAATATATGCAATTCACTGAGTTCAACCTTGATGCTCGCCTTCAAGTGGGCATCCAACGCGCCGGTTTCGTGCAACCCACGCCGATCCAGGCCCAGGCCATTCCATTGGCCTTGCAAGGCGCAGACATCATCGGCACGGCCCAAACCGGCACAGGCAAGACTGCAGCTTTCGTGCTGCCTTTGCTCAACAAACTGCTGGACGGTCCGCGCCGCCAAACGCGCGCCCTTATCGTCACCCCGACCCGTGAGCTGGCCGAGCAGATCCACGAAACCGTGAAGCTGCTGGCTACCGGCACGGGTCTGCGTTCCGTCACCGTCTACGGTGGCGTGGGCGCCCGCCCGCAGGCCCAGGCGCTGCGCAACGGCACCGAGATCATCGTGGCCTGCCCCGGTCGTTTGCTCGACCTGGCAGGGCAGGGCGCCGCGCGCCTTAACAAGGTCGAAGTGCTGGTGCTGGACGAGGCCGACCGCATGTTTGACATGGGCTTCCTGCCTGATGTGCGCCGCATCCTCAACCTGGTCCCAGACCAGCGCCAGACGCTGTTCTTTTCCGCCACCTTCCCCAAAGAAGTGCGTGAGCTGGCCGAACAGGCCCTGCACGACCCGCAGCGGGTGGCAGTCGGCATTAGCGCTCCGGCTCACACCGTTTCACACGCGCTCTACCCGGTTTCCAACGGCGCCAAGACGCGTTTCCTGGTGGAACTGCTGACGCAGTCGGCCACCAACTCGGTGCTGATCTTTACCCGCACCAAGCACCGCGCTCAGAAGGTAGCCCGCCAGCTGGAGACGTCTGGCTATCGAGTCACCAGCCTGCACGGCAACCGCACCCAGGGCCAGCGCCAAGCGGCCATCAAGGGCTTCCGCGAGGGCCGCTTCCAGATCATGGTGGCTACCGACATTGCCGCCCGCGGCCTGGACATTCAGTCCATTTCGCATGTGATCAACTACGACATGCCGGATACCACGGACGCTTACATCCACCGCATTGGGCGCACCGGCCGCGCGGAACGCAGCGGCGACGCTTATACCCTGGTGACCCCGGAGGACAAATCAGCCCTGCGCAGCTTGGAGCGCGTGCTGGGCAAGCCCATCGAGCGCCGCAAACTGGAAGGTTTTGACTACGGCAGCGAGCCGCAGCTGGCCGCTGCCGGGCCGGAACCCGCATTTCCCCGCGGCCCGCGCCGCGCCCAGCGCAATCGGCGTGGTGAAGACTACGCCAAGCGTCTGGCTTCCTATCGCTAATTCAGAATTCAAGTCAAAGCCCGCGCCGTATGGCGCGGGCTTGACTTTGTAACTCTTTGGGCTACACTCCTATCGGAGTTATCACCTTTCTATGAAACTGACCGCCCGTAGTGAATACGCTTTGCTGGCTTTGGTGTACCTGGCGCGCAACAGCGAGATCTCACACATCCCTGTGGAGACCATCGCTAAAGCGCAGGGTATCCCGCCGCGTTTTTTGGAGCAGATTTTGCTTTCGCTGAAGCGCGCACATGTGGTGCGCAGTGTGAAAGGCCAGCGCGGCGGGTACAGCCTGGCCCGCCCGGCCAACGAGATCTTCCTCGCAGATATCATCCGCGTCTTTGATGGCGCACTGGCGCCCACCGAATCGGTGAGCAAGAACTTTTACGAAGCCACGCCCGTGGAAAAAGAAGAGGGATTGCTGCGCGTGTTCCGCGATATTCGCGATTACACCTCGAACAAGATGGAAACTACTTCCCTGGCAGATGTAGTTGTGTCATAACTGCTGCAGTTGTTCCAGCAGTTTTTCCAAACGAACCACGCCGTAATTGGCGTGTTTCATTTCCCCTTGACGATTAAACAGATAGGTCGTAGGCACACTCAGCACTCCCCAGCGCGAGGCCAGCTCCGGCTGGGCCTGGGCGTCGATCTCGATCACCTCAAGCTCAGTCCCCAAGCTTTGTTTGGCGTCTTCGATCGCCGGGCGTTGGATGGTCTTGCAGGGTATGCAGGTGGGCGTGGTGAAGTAGACTAGCACCTTGCCGGCCCGTCGTCCCGCCCGGCGCAATTCGGAGAGTCGAGCTGCACCGCGGCGGGACGCCTGCTGGGTCAGTACACGCAGCGCGGCCCAGCTGACGGCGATGATCGCCGCCGCCAACAGGGCGCGCCACAGCCAGTCTGGCATACTAACTGGCCTTGGGTTTCATGCCTGGGGTCACGCCAGCCGGCGGCTGTTTGCTGAACCCAGGTATCTGGAGGCGAGCCAACCAGTAGTAGATGGCGCAGCCGACGCAAAAGCCGCCGAAAGCGTTCAGCGCCGCCAGACCCACCACCAGCCACACCAGCACCCAGCCGGTGGCTGAGCCGCTGAACAGCAGCACAGCCCCAACCCCCAAGACGAAGAAGCCGATCGTCTGGGCGAAGCGGTGCGGCTCAGGGTTGTCATCCAGCACATCCGGCTTCAGCAGCCCGGCGGGCTTGAGCACCTTTTGGTACAGGAGCAGGAAGCCCGGCACCTTGAGCAGGCTGCCAATCCCCATCACCGCCGCCACAAAGGCCGCCAGCCAGGGCTGGTTGAGGATGAAAGCCAATATGCTCAGGGTGATGATGGTGAGCTGGTTGGCTTTTAATGCGGCGTGGTCCACTTTTTGAAGTTTGTTTGTCATCTTTCCGCTCCGTGTTAGTTGTCGCTGCCTTTGACGGTTTCGTAGCCGGCCATCATCCAGGCCTGGATGCCGTCGCGCAGCATGTAGAGGTTTTCGTATCCCTGGCGCTCCAGCAGCGAGATGGCCACCGTGGAGCGCGAGCCCGCCTTGCAGTGCACCACCAGGGGGCTGTCCTTGGCGGGCAGCTGCTCGGGGCTGGCGTGGGGTAGCCAGCCTGCTTCCAGGTGCTGCGCTCCCGCCAGACGGTTGGCTTGGAATTCATGTTTGAAACGCACGTCCAGGATCTCCGGCGGGCTGGTTTGCTCCAGCCAGTCCTTCAAGCGTTCGGCGTCCAGGTTCTCGACGCGGTTGACGGGGTAGCCGGCGGCTTCCCAGGCAGTCACGCCGTTCTCCAGGAACCCCACGAAGTTGTCGTAGCCGATGCGGATCAACTGCAGCACCGCCTCACGGCGTTCTGTCGGCGCCTCTCCCACAATGATCAGTTTGGCATCTGGCGGGATGACCCAGCCGGCCCAGGCGCATAAGGGGGTGAAGACCGGGATGCCGTACGAATTGGGGATGTGTTTGGCCAGATAGCTTTCGCTGTCGCGTACATCCAGCAACAAGGCGCCTTCTTCCAGGGCCTGGGCCACTTGTTGGGCGCTGAGCGGCGTGAGTTCCGGCACGCCACCCAGCACCCGCGCACCGGTCAGGTTCACGGCCGGCAGGCGCTCGTAGTGGCTGGGAAAGCTGGAGAGGTGCGCCAGCGCTTCCGTCACGAACAAGTCTTCCTGGTCATACTTGAAGAAGGGATTCTCCTGGCGCTCTTTGGCTATGGTCGAGACGCGTTCCGAGCTGGTGGTGGTATTGCAGAAGGAGCCGGCTCCGTGGGTGGGGTACACCACAACCGCGTCCGGCAGGCCGGCCAGCTTGTGATGCAGGGTGTTGAAGAGATCCTGGGCCAGGGGGCGCGTATTGTGCTCGCCGTGCAGGTCAGTGCGGCCGGTGCCGCCGACGATCAGCGAGCCACCGCTGAACAGCATCAACGGTTCCGGCTGGTCGTTCAGATAGGCCAGGAAGCTGATGTGCTCTTTGCTGTGGCCGGGCGTGGCCAGCACTTCCAATTCCACATCACCGAGGGAGATGCGGTCGCCTTCGGCCAGCGGCAGGTGTGGGAACAGTGAACCGCCTGCCGCGCTGACAGCGATCTGATAGTCAGTTGAGCCGCTTTGCTGCAAGGCGTGGCCCAACTCGTGCACGCCGGAGATGAAATCCGCGTGCAGGTGGGTTTCCAGGCCGTAGACGATTTGCAAACCGCGCTCCTGGGCCGCCTGCAGGTACTTTTCCACATCCCGCTCCGGGTCGATCACGGCGGCTTTGCCGCTCTCCGCAGAGGCAATGATGAAAGAAGAATTGCCCAGCTCAGGATTTACGAACTGTTTGACAAGCAGTTTGCTCATAATGCTTCCCTCAATTTCGGTTATTTTTCAATGGGCGAGTTGACCAGATTGCCCCATTCGGTCCACGAGCCATCGTAATTGCGCACTTGGGGATACCCCAGCAGCTGGGTCAGCACGAACCAGGTGTGGCTGGAGCGTTCCCCGATGCGGCAGTAGGTGATGATGTCTTTGTCGGGGGTAAAGCCCTGGGCTTCGTAAAGGGTTTTCAGCTCCTCGACGGACTTGAAGGTGCCGTCCTCACGCACGGCACTGGCCCAGGGGATGTTCTTGGCACCGGGGATGTGCCCGCCGCGCAGCGAACCCTCCTGCGGGTATTCCGGCATGTGCAGTTTTTCGCCGGAGAACTCGGCGGCAGAGCGCACATCCACCAAGGGTAGGCCCTGGTCCTGGTGTGTAAGCACCTGGTCGCGGAAGGCGCGGATGCTGACGTCGTCGCGGGCCGGGGCGGTATAGCTGCCTTTGGGGAAGCTGGGCACCTCGCTGGTGTAAGGGCGGCCTTCGGCCTCCCACTTCTGGCGGCCGCCGTCCAGGATGCGCACATCCGGATGGCCGAAGAGTTTGAAGACCCAGAACGTGTAGGTGGCCCACCAGTTGTTCTTGTCGCCGTACAGCACTACAGTGGTGTCGTTCGAGATGCCTTTGGACTCCAGTAGGGCGGCGAACTGCTCTGCGTTCAGGTAGTCGCGCACCAGCGGGTCGTTCAGCTCAGTGTGCCAGTTGATCGCCTGGGCGCCGGGGATGTGGCCTTTGTCATACAAGGTGACATCCTCGTTGGATTCCAGCAGCCGGATGGCCGGGTCGTTCAGACGCTCCACCACCCAGTGAGTGTTTACCAATACTTCAGGAATTGCAGGGGTGCTCATACAACCTCCAAGTTCAAGTATTTTGTCAATGGAATTAGTCAGTTTAAGAGGCAAATAAAAAATTGACTAATCCGATAGACAAAACTTTATATCGCGCTTCTGGGCGAGAGTCAAGCGCAGGGTTGACTCTCTTCGCACATTTGGTCTATACTCTAAACCTAAGCCGGTGAGTGAATTTTCCCTGACCGCGGCGAGTTACGCCGTGGAACTTAACCAAGCCGCTCACCCGAAAGGAGCCCCATTCCCAGCCAATCGCATACAGCTCAAGCTTGTTCGACCCTGCACCATCTGGGTCTGTTGCCGCGTCCATTCTGAACCTGAGGAGAGAACATGTCATACCAAAAGATCACCATTGTCGGAAACCTGGGTCGTGATCCCGAAATGCGCTACACCCCGGGCGGCCAGGCCGTCACCAATTTTTCGGTGGCCTCCAATCGCCAATACACCAGTTCCACCGGTGAAAAAGTGAAGGAAACCGTCTGGTTCCGCGTATCTGCCTGGGGTCGCCAGGCCGAAACCGTCAACCAGTTCCTTAAGACGGGCAGCCAGGTGCTGGTGGAGGGCCGCCTAACCCCGGACAAAGCCAGCGGCGGACCGCGTATTTGGACTCGCCAGGACGGCACCCCGGCCTCTTCCTTCGAGATCACCGCCGAACGCGTGGTCTTCCTGGGTGGCCGCGGCGATGGCAGCGCCCCAGGCGGCGGACCGGACAATTACCAGTCCGCGCCGATGATGGATGACGGCTTTGAAGACGAAATCCCCTTCTAGGCGGTGAGCATGCCTGATCCCAAGCCCAAACCGGAACAAGAAAAAGGGCCGGGCGTTCCCGGCGCCCTGCGCCCGCGGCTGGTGCCGCGGCCGGGCCTGGCGGGAGAAGCGGTGTATGCCAATGTGGTGCGCATCTCGCATGCGCCCTCTGAACTGGTTTTCGACTTCGCCCATTCTTTGCCCGGCGAGCTGGACGTGCCGATCAAGGCGCGGGTGGTGCTTTCGCCGCTCAGCGCCAAGTTACTGCAGCGCGCCCTGGCGGACAGCCTGGCCAAATATGAAACGGCCTTCGGCGTTGTAAATGTGCCGCAAGGAAAATCTTTGGCCGATGACTTGTTTCGCTCCCCAGAGACCCCGAAACCGGAGAGCGAATGAGCCGTTTGGACGAGATCACCAAATCGATCCATGCCAGCTTTGAGGCGCAGACCGCCGCGCGCGACGCGGCCCTGGCACAGACCCGCCAACTGACCCGGCATTGTGCCCACGCCATCCGCGCCATCCATCGCGATGAAGCCGCCACCGCCCAGACCGAGCTGGCAGCCGCCAGTCAGCTGGCCGCCCAGTTGCGCAATGGCCTGGCGGGCTTCCCCGACTTGTACTTTGCCGGCTATACACAGGATGCGCTCAAAGAGTTTGCCGAAGCGGTGATTGTGGATGCCCTGGTGGCTGGCAAAGAACTGCCTTCTCCCGGAGAGCTGCAGGTGGAGCCGGCCACCTACATGCAGGGCCTGGCGGAAGCCGCCGGAGAACTGCGCCGCCGCTGCCTGGACATCCTGCGCCACGGCCATTCAGATGAAGCTGAACGGCTGCTGGAGCAGATGGACGACATCTACGCTGCCTTGGTCACCATGGATTATCCTGACGCGGTCACGCGCGGCCTGCGGCGCCTGACGGACATCTGCCGCAGCCTGGTGGAACGCACCCGCGGCGATATGACCATCAGCCTGCGCCAGCAGGGCTTGGAGGCCAGCTTGCGCAGGCTGGAGGAGCGCCTGGGGGGCGAAGCTTCGTAAGCATGCAGCGCCAGTGGATCAAAGCCTCGGAGATCGGCGAATACTTGTACTGCCGGCGCGCCTGGTGGTTCCGCCAGCAGGGGCAAGCCAGCGCCAACCAGGCAGCCTTGCAAGCCGGCGGCCAGGCCCATGCGGCCCACGGCCGCAGCCTGCGCCTGACCGGCTGGTTGCGCTGGTTGGCCCTCGCGCTGGCGTTGCTGGCCCTGGGCTTGCTTTGGGCGCAGTGGGGTACGCCGTGAACCCAGCCGTTTTCGCTTTGTTGTTGCTGCTGGCGGCCGGTCTGCTCTTTTGGTGGGCCAGCCGCCAGCAGCGTCGCCTGGGCCTGCCCAGCGGCCGCCTGCTTTATGAAGACAGCGGCGCGCAGGAGCAGCTGCAAGACGTGCTCCTGGCCGAGGACCTGGGCTTGCTGGGCCGGCCGGATTACCTGGTGCAGGCCAAGGAAGGTTTGGTGCCGGTTGAGGTCAAGAGCGGGCGCACCCCTCAGCGACCGTTCGAGACGCACATCCTGCAGCTGGCCGCCTACTGCGCGCTGGTGCAGCGCAACTACAACCAGCGCCCGCCCTATGGCATCATCCGTTACCCGGAGCGCAGCTTCAACGTGCCTTTCACGACAGAGTTGGAGGCTCGTTTAATCGCCGTGCTGAGTGAAATGCACACCGCCCTGGCGACAGGGGTGGAGCAACACCGTTCCCATACCATGGCGGCGCGCTGCCGGGCCTGCGGTTACCGAGACGTGTGCGTAGAACAGCTCTAGACACGGACGCAAACGGTTAAGATAGTCGCCATGCCCAATCCCGCCCGCTCTCCGCAGTTTCAGCATGCCGCGGTACTCTCGCGCAGTTTGGAAGGGGAGCCGATGGCGCAAACCTTGCAGGTGGCCGCCTTTCTTGGGGAACTGGGTTTGCAGGCTACTCCTCTGTATATGCATGCCGTGGAAGTGCCGGAACGCGTGGCTGCTGGCGAATTCGATCTGATTATTGCTCTGGGCGGCGACGGCACCATGCTGCGCGCCGGCCATTTTTGCGCCCCAGCAGGCATCCCGCTGTTAGGCATCAATGAAGGCAACTTTGGCTTCCTGATCGAACTGGAGCGGCACACCTGGCGCGAGATGCTGCCGCGCTTGCTCAGCGGCGAATATCGCCTCGAAAAACGCATGTTGATTCATGCCGAGCTGTGGCGGGAAGGCAAGCAGATCGGCGCCTGGGAGGCGCTGAACGAAGCCATGATCGGCCGCGGCCGCCTGGCGCGGCCGGTGCACCTGGCCGCCAGCCTGGACGGCCAGCCGCTGACCACCTACGTGGCTGATGGGCTGATCATCGCCACCGCCACCGGCTCCACGGCCTACGCCCTGGCCGCCGGCGGCCCGGTACTGCCGCCTGAGCTGCGAAATATGGTGCTGGTGCCTGTGGCCGCCCACCTCAGCATGGAACGCGCCATTGTGCTGGCTGAAGGGTCGGTCATTCGCGTGGAGATGAAGCGCGGCGTGGAGCCGGTGCTGACCATCGACGGCCAGCAGCCGATCGAGGTGCAGCTGGGCGACTGGGTAGAACTGCGCGCCAGCTCGCACAGCCTTAATTTCCTGCGTTTCAAAGACCCCGGCGACTTTTACGCCCGCCTCTTGCATATTATGGACAACAATCCGGCCGCCCAGGCAACTGACACGGAGACGCGATGAGCACTGCCACCTATTGCGCCAACCATCCTGACCGGGAGACCGGCCTGCGTTGCAACAACTGTGACAAATACATTTGCATACAATGTGCGGTACACACGCCCACGGGCTACCGCTGCAAGGAATGTGTGCGCGGCCAAAGCAAAGTCTTTGAGACCGCCCGACCCCTGGATTTCGTGCTGGGTTTTGGTGTGGCTTTGGTACTTTCATTTATTGCCGGTCTAATCGCCAGCCGGATTGGCTTTTTCATCATCCTGCTGGCGCCCGCGGCGGGTTCCATCATCGCCGAGGTCGTGCGCGCCATCACCGGCCGGCGGCGCTCACTGCGCTTGTTTCGCCTGGTGGCGATTGCCGTGGCTTTGGGCGGCCTGTGGTTTGTGTTGCCCGTGGGGTTTTCCATCCTGGCGGGCGGCGGGCTGATGAATTTGATGGCCCTGCTGTGGCCGGTTCTCTACACTGTGTTGGCCACCTCCTCGGCTTACTACCGCCTGTCAGGCATTCAAATTGGGGGGCGCTAGCCCATGCTCACCGAGCTGCGCATTCACAATATCGCCATTATCGAGGACCTGACCCTGGAATGGGGTCCGGGCCTGATCATGCTCAGCGGTGAGACCGGCGCGGGCAAATCCATTGTGCTGGACGCGGTGGAAACCCTGCTGGGGGTGCGCGCCGACACCAACTTGATCCGCGCCGGTGAAGACCGTGCCAGCGTGGAGGGCACCTTTAAGATCCCGGAGGCGCTCAAAGGCCAGATCCATGCCATTTTGCAGCGTGAAGAGCTGCTGGACGACCCGGACTACCTCAGCATCCAACGCGAGTTTCGCCGCGAGGGCCGCAATCTGGCGCGCGTCAACGGCCGCCCGGCCACGGTGGCTTTGGTCAAAGAATTGGGCGAACTGTTGATCGACCTGCACGGCCAGTCGGAGCACCTCTCTCTGCTGCGCGTACCTGCCCACCGCGGCCTGCTGGATCGCTATGCAGGCGTAGAGCGCGAGCTGGCCGCCTACCAAAGCGTCTATGCCAGCTTGCAGGATGTACGCCGTGAGCTGGGCAACCTGCGCGAGGCGGAAGCGGATGCTGCCCGGCGGATTGAGCTGCTCAGCTTCCAGGTGCAGGAGATTGATGCCGCCCGCTTGCAGGTGGACGAAGAACAGTCCTTAAAGGAAGAACGCACCCGCCTGGCCAATGCCGAAGCGCTGGCGGCCAACGCCAATCAGGCGCTGGCCGCGCTGGATGAAGGCGAGGGCGAGGCGCCCTCCGCAAATGATCGCCTGGGCGCCGCCCAGGGCGCCCTGGCCCAGCTGGCCAAAGTGGACCCCTCGCGGGCCGAGCTGCACACCCGGGCGGAGGGCTTGTTCGACGAACTGAGTGAGCTGACCCGTGATCTGCGTGACTATCTGGAACAGATCGAGTTCAACCCGCGCAGACTGGAAGAGGTGGAAGAGCGCCTGGGCCTCCTGCAGAACCTCAAGCGCAAATACGGTGAGGACATCCCCGCCATCCTGGCGTTCGCCGAGCGCGCCCGCAAGGACCTGGACAATATTTCCAACGCCGAAGAGCGCCTGGCGCAGTTGGAGGCTCAGGAAGCTGAGCTGCTGCTGCAGCTGGCTGCCGCGGCGGCGGCGCTCTCCGCCAAGCGCCATGCGGCTGCCAAGACGCTCAGTGAAGCTGTGGAAGTCGAGTTGGACGACCTGAAGATGGAAGCCGCCCGCTTCGGCGTGGACTTTGCCCACCGTGAAGACCCCGCCGGGTTGCCGTTGGATGGCAAGCATTATGCTTTCGACCCATACGGCCATGAAACTGCGGAATTCATGGTGGCCCCCAACCCCGGGGAAGGCCTCAAGCCCCTGGTCAAGGTGGCCTCTGGCGGCGAAACCGCCCGGCTGATGTTGGCGCTCAAGAACGTGCTGGCCCGCGCCGACCAAACGCCCACCCTGATCTTTGATGAGATCGACCAGGGCATTGGCGGCCGCGTGGGCAGTGTGGTCGGCGAGAAGCTGTGGCGTCTGGCGCGCCAGCACCAGGTGCTGTGCGTCACGCATCTGCCGCAGCTGGCCGCCTACGGCGACCAGCATTTCAAAGTGGAGAAGGTCGTCCAGGGCGGTCGCACCAGCACCCAGGTGAGCTTGCTGCAAGGCGAGCCGCGCGTGGTGGAGCTGGCCCATATGCTGGGGGAAGTCAGCGAAGGGACTTTGCAGTCCGCCCTGGAGATTTTGGATACGGTCCACAGCACCACAGTTTCAGGCTAGAGGTATTTCACTAAAATCAAGCGCGGAATTTTCCGGCGTCTTTGCGAAAGGAACCTTGAATGCATGAGCGATACGGTTTGTCTCTCTTGTGATGGCAAGATCAGCGTGAAAAACACCCCCAAGATCGGCGCACGCGTGCAGTGCCCGGCTTGTGACGCGGAGTTTGAAGTGGTTTGGTTAAGCCCGCTGCAGCTGGATTGGCCGGTGGACGACTTTGAAGATGAATATGATGATGCAGGCTACGACGAAGACTAAGCCATAAAAAAGAGCCGGGATTTCCCGGCTCTTTTTATGTCACAAACCTTAGCTTCCGCCCAGGTATTCGCGCAGTTGGTGGCTGCGGGTGGGGTGGCGCAGTTTGCGCAGGGCCTTGGCTTCGATCTGGCGGATGCGCTCACGCGTCACGCTAAAATGCTGGCCGACTTCTTCCAGGGTGTGGTCCTTGCCGTCCACCAGGCCGTAACGCAGCTCCAGCACTTCACGCTCGCGGTCGGTCAGCGCCGCCAGCGCGCTCTGCACCTGCTCGCGCAGCATCTCGCGGGCAGCGGCGTCCATCGGCGCCAGGGCGTCTTCGTCCTGGATAAAGTCGGCCAGTTCGCTGCCATCTCCGGCGCCCACTGGGCTTTCCAGCGACATCGGCTCTTCCGCGCTGCGCAGGGTTTGCTCCACCTTGGTGGTGGCGCGCACCCAGCGCCGCTTGAGTTCGGTGGGGATGGCTTGTTCGTTCTTGAGCAGCGTTTTGATCTCGCGGCTGTCAGCTTCGTCGATCAGGTCGCTTTCCAGGGCGATCTCATCTGGGTTGGGGTCACGGCCGAGCTGCTGGGTCAGTTCACGCTGGATACGCATCAAGCGCTGGATCGACTCGAGCAGGTGCACCGGGATGCGGATGGTGCGGGCCTGGTCGGCGATCGAGCGCGTGATCGCCTGGCGGATCCACCAGGTGGCGTAGGTGCTGAACTTAAAACCGCGCGTGGGGTCGAACTTGCTGACGGCGCGCAGCAGGCCGATGTTGCCTTCTTGGATCAGATCCTCAAAGGTGGACCCACGGCCGACGTAGCGCTTGGCAATGCTGACCACCAAGCGCAGGTTGGCGTTGATGATGGCGATCTGCGCTTCCATCGAGCGTGTTTCCGTATCGGCCATGGCGACTTTGAGCTCTTCATTGGATGGCAGCATATTGGCGAAACTGCGCGCCGAAGGCAACTGGCCATGCCCCACGATGTGTTTGCCCAGCTTGTCCAGCAGTTCATCAGGCATTAGATAGAAGCCGATCAATTGCGTGAAGGCATGCTTGGCCACGCTGTCCCAGCGGGCATCCTTGCCCCACAGGCCATTATCCAGATAGCCGCGCAGATAGGAAGGCACTTCGCTTTCCCAAGTGCTCTGCAGCCGGCGCGCCTCTTCCATGGTCAACAGCAGGTCAGCGGCAGGGTATCCCTGCGCCGCGGCTTCCGTTTCCAGGTCCTGGTGGGCTTGCAGCATGCCGTTATAGATCTGCTTGTATAAACTGCGCGGTTCGCCCTCGGCGCGCTGCACTTGCGGATCGGCCTGCGCCTGGTGCAGGCGGTGCGCCGCCTCCACTCGCGTAGCCAGCCAATGCTCGCGGTCAATGTTCAGCAGGCTGACCAGGCCGATCTCTTTTAGATAAAGGCGCACGGGGTCGTCGCCGGCATCCACAATGCTCTCTCTCGCCAGATTTTGGGCGGCGCGGGTCTGGGCCCAGGCGGCTTGCAACTCCCCGCCAAGGCTTTCGTCATCCTCGTCGTCTTCGATGGCGGGGCTTAGCTCGCCGGCTTCCAGGCGGTTTTCTGTTTCATCCAGAGGCTCCAGACCAAAATCTTCCTCTACGCCTTCGTCCTCAAAGTCATTCTGGTCGTTAATATCGTCGGTTTTTGGGCTCATGGTTGCCTTAGCGGGTGGAGGCCAGTTTGCGGTCGCCGGCCAGCGCCTTATCCAGGCGCTGCAGCGTCAGAGTATTTTGTAGCATTACTTGGGCGTATTCGCTGGCTTTCAAGTCGCCCTCCTCTTGCGCCGCGGCTTGCAAGTAGCGCATTTGCTCGTTGGTGGCGTACAGGTTGCGCCGGCGCAGCATCAAAATGCTGCGCAGCAGGTCTTCAAACACACGTTCCGCGTTGGGGTCCATCTCCTGGCTGTTCATCAACATTTCATCGGCGCGGTCCAGCAGCGGCAGCGGCAGGTTTTGCAAAGCATAGCTGGAAGGTTCCAGCAAATCCTGCTCCAGGGACTCCAGAGACAAACGGAACATCTCCTGCATTTCGGAATGTTGAAAGTCACCCGAAGAAAGCCGCGGCAGCTTGGCTTGTTGCAGAGAACGATTGACGCGGTAGAGCAGTTCCGGGGTGCGGATGATCACCGCCAGAATGTGCTTCTCCAGCTTGAAGTTGGGGTCGGAGTTGGTTGCCTCAGCCGGCGCCGGGGAGGCTTGGGTGGCTTCCGCGGCCGGGCGGCGCGGCCTTGGGCGGCTGGCCGGCCGCCGCGCCGGCCGCTCGCTGACCAGGCTGCGCTCGTCCACCTGCAGCAGGCGAGCCAGCTTTTGTGTGTAGGTGTCGCGTTCGATCGGGCTGGGCAGGTCGCCGATCAGCGGCATGACCTGCTCTGCCAGAGAGCGTTTGGCTTTAGGGTCGTTCAGGTCTTGTCCGGCCGCCAGGCTGAGCATCACGTGTTCCACCACCGGGCGGGCGGCGGCCAGCAAGCGCGGCCATTCCTCCGGGTCGCTTTGCACCAGCTCGTCCGGGTCTGTGTCCGGCGGCAGGGTGATCACCCGGATGTCTGCTTGCAGGCGGGCCTCGTGGCGCAGCAAGCCGCGGGCGTCAAAGACGATCTCCTCTTCGCGGTCCAGCGCCTGGCGGGCCACTTGCAGACCGCGCAGCGTGGCCTGGTTGCCCGCCGCATCCGCGTCCAGCGCCAGGACGATGCGCTTGCTCAGTCTTTTCAGCACGCGCAGCTGGCCCTCGTTGATGGCTGTGCCCATCGGGGAAACCGCATTGCTGAAGCCGGCCTGATGCAGGCCGATCACATCCATGTAGCCTTCCACCAGCACGGCCTGGTCTTCGTCGCGGATGGTTTTGCGGGCACGGTCCAGGCCGTAAAGCAGGGCGCCCTTGTCAAACAGCGGCGTCTGCGGGGAATTCAGATACTTTGGCTGGTCGCCATCCCGCAGGGCGCGGGCGCCAAAACCCGCCATGCGGCCGCCGCTGTCGCGAATGGGAAAGATGAGCCGGTTGCGGAAGCGGTCGTACTGGCGCCCATCGCGTTCGCTGGCTACTCCGGCCTCCAGCATTTCTGCAGGGCTGTAGCCCTTGTCTGCCAGGTAGTCGCTGAGCGCGTTGAACGAGTCAGGCGCGTAGCCCAGACCAAAAGCCTCGATGGTGGCGTCGCTCAGGCCGCGGCCGCGAATGTAACCCAGGGCAGCTTTGCCCGCCTCGCTGCTCAGCAGCTGCTGGCGAAAGAAGGTGGTGGTCGCCTCCAGCAGCTCACGCAGGCGTGTGTGCTGTTCTTTGGCGGCTTGCTCCATGGGGCTGGGGGCGCGCAGCTGCACGCCGGCGCGTTCCGCCAGGCGGCGCAAGGCCTCGGGGAAATCCCAGCCCTCTTTTTTCATCACAAACTTGAATACGTCTCCGCCCTCATTGCACTGGCCAAAGCAGCGCCAGGTGCCGGAGTCTGGGAAGACGACAAAGGATGGAGTGCGTGTATTGCTATGGAAGGGGCACAGCCCTGTGAAATTCTTGCCGGCCCGGCGCAGTTGGACGGTCTCGGAGACCAGGTCAGCGATGTCTATGCGAGCTTTGATTTCCTCAATGCTGCTCATAAGCTCCAGAGAGCGCCAGGGTTGGGGCAGGCGCGTCAGAGGGCGGATTATACCCGCGCCTTTTGGGCGAAGTGTGCATGGTACTATTTAATCTTCACATTCAGGAAGAGAGCCTTTATGTCCGATTTTCATGCGCGCCAGCCCAACCACTTCAACATTCCAGAACGCATCCGCCGCTTGGGAGAGCTTTCTTACAACCTGTGGTGGACCTGGAGCCAGAACGCACGCGATTTATTTGACCTGATTGACAATGTACTCTGGGAGCAGGTGGGGCACAACCCCGTGCTCTTTCTGCGCAATGTACCCCTGAAGCGACTGGAAGCCGCGGCCCGGGACCTGAATTATGTGGACTTGTACGATGCCACCCTGGCACGTTTTGACGCCTATATCCATGCCACCGACACATGGTTTCAGCAGAATTGCGCCCAGCATGACGAGGCAAAGATCGCCTATTTCTCCACGGAGTTTGGCTTGCATGAAACCCTGCCCATGTATGCCGGCGGCCTGGGGGTTCTGGCTGGCGACCATCTAAAAGAAGCCAGTGACCTGGGCTTGCCCATGGTGGCGATGGGCTTTATCTACACCCAGGGGTACTTCTTCCAACACATCAGCGAAGATGGCTGGCAGGAAGCCCGGCGGGTCACGCTGCGCTTTGAAGACATGCCCGTCATGCCACTTGTGGATGCGGATGGCCGGCGCCTGACGGTTGAGGTGCAGCTTCCCGGCCGCACGCTGCACGCTCAGGTGTGGGAAGTGCGTGTGGGACGCGTGCCGCTGTATTTGTTGGATAGCAACGTGGAGAGCAATACAGACACGGACCGCCACCTGACCGCCCGCTTGTACAGCAGCGAAATGGACCTGCGCATCTCGCAGGAGATCGTGCTGGGCATTGGCGGCGTGCGTGCCCTGCGCAAGCTGGGTTACCAACCCAATGTCTGGCACATGAACGAGGGCCACTCCGCCTTCCTCAGCCTGGAGCAGGCCCGCGAGCTGGTGGCGACCGGCATGCCGCTGGAACAGGCTGTGCAGCAACTGCGCAATCAAAACCTCTTCACCACCCACACCCCGGTTCCAGCAGGCAACGATGAATTCCCGCTGTGGTTGGTGGATCAATACTTTTCGCATTATTGGCCTGAACTGGGCCTGGATCAGCAGGGCTTCATTGACTTGGCCGGACGCGTGGCTGCTGACCAGACCACCTTCAGCATGCCAATATTGGCCTTGCGTTTCTCCGCCCAGCACAATGGCGTCTCCGAACTGCACGGCCGGGTGGCGCGGCGCATGTGGAACTTCTTGTGGCCTGAGGTGAAGGAAGACGAAGTCAAAATTCGCTATGTGACCAATGGAGTGCATACCGATACCTGGTTGTCACAGCGTCTGGCGCAATTGCTGCGCAAGCACCTGGGCAAACAATGGCATGAGCGCTTGGACGACCCCAAAATGTGGGATGGAGTGCTGGATATCCCCGACGCCGAATTGTGGAGAGTGCGGCGTCACCTCAAGCGCCGTATGGGGGCGTTCATCCGTGAACGCGCCCGCAAGCATTGGATCCACGATGGCGTGCATCCGGTGCAGACCCTGGCCGCGGGCGTGATGCTGGACCCCTACGCGCTGACGATCGGCTTTGCGCGACGCTTTGCCACATACAAACGCGCCGACCTGGTGCTGAGCGATATTGACCGCCTGCTGCGCCTACTCAACCGGCCCAATCGCCCGGTGCAGATCATCTTCGCCGGCAAGGCCCACCCGGCGGATGAGGGCGGCAAGCTGCTCATTCAAGAGGTCTACCGGGTGGTCAAGAAGGCCGAAACCGGCGGGCGGCTGGTGTTCTTGGAAGACTACGACATGAACGTGGCCCGTTACTTGGTGCAGGGTGTGGATGTGTGGCTCAATACGCCGCGGCGCCCGATGGAAGCCTCGGGGACGTCTGGGCAGAAGGCAGCGCTGAACGGCGCGCTCAACTTCTCTGTGCTGGATGGCTGGTGGCGCGAGGGCTACAACGGCAAAAACGGCTGGGTGATCGGCAAGGACGAAGATATTATTGACCCCAACGAACAGGACGCCAGCGATGCAGCCAGCTTGTACGATGTATTGGAAAACCAGATCGTGCCGCTGTACTACCAGGATCGCCTGCCCCACGAGCCGCCGCCAGCCTGGCTGGCGATGGTCAAGGAATCCATCCGCACCCTGGCCCCGCAGTTCAGCGCCCGGCGCATGCTGAAAGAATATGTGAATAGCATGTACCTGCCGGCGATCGAGAACCCCGACCAGTTCTTGGAAGGCTAGCTAATGGAATTTATCGTCACCCCCGAATCGCTGCTGGTCGCCCTGGGTATCTTCACCGCCCGCACCATCAATCAGACCATCGATACGCTGCGGTTCATGATGACCATCCGCGGCCGCAAGCTGATCGCCTGGGTGCTGGGCTTCACCGAAACGGTCATCTTCGTCATCACTTTGAGCGCGGTGTTCAGCAACCTCAACAACATCCTCTACATCGTGGCCTATTCGGCTGGTTTCGCCACGGGCAACACCTTCGGCATCATGCTGGAGGAGCGCCTGGCGGTGGGGCACCAGCAAGTGCGTATTGTCAGCAGCAAGAAGGGCGCCGCGATCGCCAAAGCGCTGCGCAAGGAAGGCTACGGCGTCACCGAAATTTCCGCCCGCGGCCGCAGCGGGGCAGTGCGCCTGCTGGAAGTCGGTGCCCCGCGGCGCAATGTCAAGCGCATCCACCAGGTGGCGCAGGACATTGATGAGAACGCCTTCATCAGCAGCGAGGACATTCGCCCGCTGTGGCGCGGCTTTTGGGGGCGGCAGAGGAAGTAGCCTTCATCTTCAAGCGGATTTGGTGTAGGGGCGTAGCATGCTACGCCCCTACGCGCTTCAAGTAAAAAAAATTAACCACAGAGGCAAAGAGCACGAAGAACAAACTTTGTGTTGTGGTTATTTGTACTAGATCGTAAACGCGCCATCCTTATAGACCAGTTCCCCGTCCACAAGAATTTCCGAATCTTCACGCAAATCGCAAATCATGTCCCAGTGCACGGCGCTTTTGTTCTGGCTGCCGGTTTCCGGGTAGCCGGCCCCCAGCGCCATATGGAATGAACCGCCGATCTTCTCATCCAGCAGGATGTGGCCGGTGAAACGGTCGATGTCGGTGTTGAGGCCAATGGCGAATTCGCCCACATAGCTGGCGCCGGGGTCCACGTTGAGTTGGGCGCGCAGGAAGTCTTGCTCGCTGCGGGCAGTAGCCTTCACCACCTTGCCGTTCTCGAAGTGCAGTTCGGCGCCTTCGACCACATGGCCTTCGTAGAGCGCCGGATAGGTGTAACGCACCCACCCGTTGAGCGAGTCTTCCACCGGGCCGGTGAAAATTTCGCCATCAGGCATGTTGTGGATGCCGTGCGAGTTGCGGAAAGTGCGGCCTTTAATAGAGAGGGTCAGGTCCACATTCGGGCCGCGCAGCTGCACTTTGTCATGGCCTTGGATGGCGTCGATATAGCGCTGCTGGTCGGCCTTGACGCCCAGCCAGTGCGCCACCGGGTCGCCGGCCACGGCGTGCACGGCTTTGTAATAGAAATCCTGGTATTCGGCCAGGCTCATGCTGGCCTGGTCGGCGTAGGCCTGGGTGGGAAAGAGGGTCGTGACCCACTTGAATTCCTCCCGGGCGCCGCGCTCCATCTGCGCCCGCAGGATGGACGTATTGGCGGCCGAGTGCGCGGCCTGTTTCTTGGGGTCGACGTTTTGCAGGGCGTCCAACCTGGTTTCAGACCACAGGCGAATGCGCGCCTCGAAGTTGTCGTAGGCGTATGCCATAAGCTGGTTCTTGTGCGCGGCTTCGGCCTCGGGAATATGCTCGAAGAAAAGCTCCTGTTGCTCAGGAAACTCCATCTGGATATACGGGTGACCGCCGCGCTCCACGACGAGCTTGTAGACCTCGCGGATGGCGGGTAGCGCTTCGGTGGTGGCCTCAATGAACACGCGGTCACCCGCTGCGATTTTGGTGGAGTAGTCCACCAGGATACGGGCAAAGTTGATCAGGCGTGGATCGCTCATGGCCGCATTATATAGCCGCGGCTGGTTACGGGCCGCCCAAAACTGAAAATGATAGAATGCGGCAGGTTTCCATGAAACAACTTCTGCAAGATATGCGCGCCAAACAACCGCACTTGGCGGATGTGCCCGTGCCCACCCCAGGCCCGGGCATGCTGCTGGTGCGCAATGCGGCCTCGCTGGTCTCGGCCGGCACCGAACGCACCCTGGTCGAGTTTGCCGGGAGCTCGCTGTTGGGCAAAGCCCGCTCCCGCCCGGATTTGCTGCGCCAGGTGCTGGAAAAAGCCCGCCGGGACGGCCTGCTCAACGCAGCCCAGGCCGCCTTTGGTCGCCTGGGCGACGCCATGCCGCTGGGCTATTCCTGTGCCGGCACGGTGGTGGAACTGGGCGAGGGCGTGCAAGGCTTGCGCCCCGGCCAGCGCGTGGCCTGCGCCGGCGGGGGTTACGCCGTGCACGCCGAATACGTGTGCGTTCCTCAGAACCTGGTGGCGGCCCTGCCAGATGAAGTGGACTTTGATTCTGCGGCCTTTGCCACCCTGGGCGCGATCGCCCTGCACGGCTTCCGCCTGGCCGAAGTCCAGTTGGGGGCGCGGGTGGCCGTGATCGGCCTGGGCCTGCTGGGCCAACTGGCCGCCAGCCTGGCCGCCGCGGCCGGCTGCGAGGTGTTGGGCGTGGATACCGACCCGCGCCGGGTGGCGCTGGCCAAGCGCCGCGGCCTGGACGCGGTGGTCCGCGACAAGGCGGAGAAAACCGCCGCGGCGCGCAGCGCCGGCCACGGCTACGATGCGGTGCTGATCTGCGCCGATACAAAATCCGACGACCCGGTGGAGCTGGCCGGCGAAATCGCCCGCGAGCGCGCCACGGTGGTGGCGGTGGGGGCGGTGGGACTGAGCGTGCCGCGGCGCAGCTACTATGCCAAGGAATTGAACCTGATCGTCTCGCGCTCGTATGGGCCGGGGCGTTATGACCCCGGCTACGAAGAAGTCGGGGTGGATTACCCGATCGGCTATGTGCGCTGGACCGAGGGCCGCAACCTGCAGGCCTTTGTCGACCTGCTGGGCAGGGGTGCACTTGAGGTGAAGAGCCTGACCAGCCATCGCTACGATATAGAAGAAGCGGTGCAGGCCTATGACCTGATCCGCAGCCTGGAAGATTTCCTGGGCGTACTGCTCAACTATTCACAGGCAGCGTCTAAGACCCGTGCCAGCAAGAAGCTGGCGGTTTCCTCCAAACCCGTGGCCAAGCACAAAATAGGCCTGGGTGTGCTGGGGGCCGGCAACTTTGCCCGCCATACCCTGCTGCCCGCCCTGAAAGGCGTGCGCACCGTGGAGCTGGTGGGGATTGCCTCGGCAGGCGGCCGGGCGGCGGCCGACCTGGCACAGCGCTACGGCTTCCGCTACGCAGCCAGCGACCCGGCAGAACTGCTGGCCGACAAGCAGGTGGATGCCCTGGCGGTGCTGACCCGCCACCATCTGCACGCGAGCCAGACGCTGGCCGGGCTGAAAGCGGGCAAGCATGTCTTCTGCGAGAAGCCGCTGGCTTTGCATGAAGCCGAGTTGGCCCGCATTGAGCGCGCCTTGGCGCAAAAGAATGCCCCGCAGCTGACGGTGGGTTTCAACCGGCGCTTTGCGCCGCTGGCGCAGGAACTGGCCGGCTTCCTGGCCGGGCGCAGTCAACCGCTGGCGGCGCACTTCCGAGTGAATGCCGGGCCGCTGCCGGCCGGGCACTGGCTGCAGGACCCGGCGCAGGGTGGCGGCCGCCTGCTGGGCGAAGGCTGCCACTTCATCGACTTTCTGATCTTCCTGGCAGGCCAGGCGCCGCTGGCGGTCTCCGCCGCCGCCCTGGAGGAGCCGGGCGGCCAGCCGCAAGACAATCTCCAGGTGACGCTGCGCTTCGCCGATGGTTCACTGGGTACGTTGAGCTATCTGTCCAACGGCGACCGGGCGGTCTCCAAGGAGCGGCTGGAGGTCTTTTGCGGTGGTGACGTGGCCGTGCTGGACGACTTCCGCCGTCTGGAGCTGACCCGCGGCGGCAATACGCGCCGCTTGCGCAGCGGCGGCGACAAAGGCCATGCCGCGATCTGGGCCGCCTTTGCCGCCAGCCTGCAGGCCGGCGGCCCGCCGCCGATCCCCTATGAGCATATTTTCAGTGGGGCGCGGGCCGGGTTTGCCGCGCTGCGGGCGCTGGAAACCGGCGGCGAAGTGGCGCTGTAATCGCGGTCCGTTCCCCCGACTGGATATTTAAGCATCCCTCGCTTGCTCAGGATGAACAGCGTTGAGGTTGCCCTGTGCGTTCTCTGCTTAGGCAGGCTGCTTGCGAACTAGATTAATAGGCGCTGAGTTTGTGAAATTTGACACCTAAATCCCCCTATGATAGACTCCTGCTAACCTACAAAAACTTAGGTGTCGCCCGATTTTGCCTAAAGTCTGTGGGTTTTAGGTGTATATGCTCTTAGACTACTTACCCATCGCAATTCTCGTGATCCTCTCCACCGGGCTGGCCGCCCTGATCGTGGGCATTGGGCATTTGTTTGGGCCCAACCGCCCTTCAGAGCGCAAGATGGAGTCTTACGAGTCGGGCATGCGCCCGATCGGGCCGGGCACACGGCGTTTGCCGGTGCGCTTTTACCTGATTGCGGTGCTGTTCATCCTCTTCGACATTGAAGTGATCTTTTTCCTGCCCTGGGCGGTGACCTTCCGCCAGCTGGGCTGGTTCGGACTGATCGAGATGGTGGTCTTCATCCTCATCCTGCTGGTTGGCTATGTGTACGCCTGGAAGAAAGGCGCGTTGGAATGGGAGTAGAGAGCAAACTCGGTAATTTGGGGATCGTGACCACCTCGCTCGAGAAGGTGGTGAACTGGGGCCGCACCGGCGCCATGTGGCCGATGCTGTTTGGCCTGGCCTGCTGCGCCATCGAGATGATGTCTTCGCAGGCTCCGCAATATGACATGAGCCGCTTCGGGATGGAACTGATGCGCGCCAGCCCTCGCCAGTCCGATCTGATGATCGTGGCCGGCCGCCTGAGCCGCAAGATGGCCCCGGTGCTGCGCCGCCTGTATGACCAAATGCCTGCGCCCAAGTGGGTGGTCTCCATGGGAGATTGCGCCTCGTGCGGCGGTGTTTACAACAACTACGCCATTGTTCAGGGCGTGGACGAGATCGTGCCGGTGGACGTGTATGTGGCCGGCTGCCCGCCGCGCCCGGAAGCCTTGATCCACGGCATTATGACCCTGCACGAAAAAGTGAAGGGCGAGACTTTCAAGGATTGGGCCTAGCCTTATGCATGCACAGCTCGAACCTGTCTTGACCGACCTGGAGCAGCAGTTTGGCGCCAGCCAGAGCGAATTCCGCGGCCAGGCCAGGCTGCTGGTGGCCCCGCAGCACATCCTGGCCGCCGCCAACGCGCTGCGTGACCAGCACGGCTTTGAAATGCTGGCAGCCCTGAGCGCGGTGGACTACTGGCCGGAGCGCACGCCGCGCTTCCATGCCGTGTATGAGTTCAAGAGCCTGGCCAAGAACCTGCGCCTGGAAGTGCGCGTGCCCTTAGACGGCGATGATCCAGAGCTGGAGAGCATCACCTCTGTCTATCCCAATGCGGATTGGCACGAGCGCGAGCTGTGGGACATGTTTGGTCTGCGCATCCAGAACCATCCGGACTTGCGCCGCATCCTAATGCCAGCGGACTGGACTGGGCACCCCTTGCGTAAAGACTATCCGCTGGGCTACGAAGAAGTGCAGTTCAGCTTCAACTTCGAAGAGATTGAGGCGCGCAAGCCGCGTCCCAAGGAATAGCCGGTTGCCATGTCGTCGCTAGAACAGATCGAGATCACGACTGAGGAATTGCGCCACCTGGTTTCGCCGCGGGCGATCGAGGGCGATACGATCCTGCTCAACATGGGTCCCCAGCACCCCAGCACGCACGGCGTGCTGCGCCTGCTGCTGGAGCTGGATGGCGAGATCGTAGTGAACTGCATTCCGGATATCGGCTATCTGCACACCGGGATCGAGAAGAGCATCGAGTCCAAGAGCTACGAAAAGTCCGAGGTGATGACCGACCGCTTGGACTACTTGAACACGATGGGCAACAACCTGGCCTATTGTCTGGCAGTGGAAAAGCTGGTGGACTTGGACGTACCGGAGCGAGCCCAGGCGGTACGCGTGATCTTCGCCGAACTGCAGCGGATTGCTTCGCACATGGTTTGGTTGGGCACGCACATGCTGGATCTGGGCGCCATGTCGGTCTTCTTCTATACCTTCACCCAGCGCGAGCGTATCCTGGACCTGATGGAAATGGCCGGCGGCCAACGCATGATGACCACCTATTTCCGCCCCGGCGGCCTGTGGCGTGATGTGCCTGACGGTTGGGTGGAGGGCGTGCGCGAATTGATCGATGATCTGCCGCGTCACTTCAAGGAATTCGAAGCCCTGATCAGCAAGAACCCGATCTTTCTGGACCGCACCAAGGATATTGGCATCCTTTCTGCCGAAGACGGGCTGGCCTGGGGCGTGACCGGCTCCACGCTGCGTGGGTCTGGCGTGGATTATGACATTCGCAAGGCCGAGCCGTATTCCGGTTACGAGCGCTATGAATTCGACGTGCCTCTGGCCACCGAAGGCGACGTGTATGCGCGCTATTGGGTGCGCATGAAAGAGCTGTATGAATCGGTGCGCATTGTTCACCAGGCGCTGGACAAACTGCCCAGCGGCCCGTTCCGCAGCAACAATCGCAAATTTGTGCCCCCGCCGCGGGCTGAACTGGGCGAGAGCATGGAGGCGGTCATCCACCACTTCAAGCTCTGGACGGAAGGGTTCCCTGCGCCGAAGAATTCGGTGTACCTGCCGGTCGAATCGCCGCGCGGCGAGCTGGGCGTGCTGCTGGAGGGCGATGGCGGCCCCAAGCCGTATCGTTGCTACTGGCGCACGCCGTCCTTTGTCAACCTGCAGGTGCTGCCCATGCTTTCCAAGGGCCATTACGTGGCCGACCTGGTGGCGATCATCGGCAGCATTGATATTGTTTTGGGAGATACCGACCGGTGAATCCTTTACAGGAACGCTACAGCGAAGAAATTGCGCAGGTCCTGTCCAAGTATCCTGCGGATCAGAAGCGCTCAGCGGTGATGCCGCTGCTGTACATTGCCCAGCGTGAGCACGGCTACGTCAGCCGCGAGCAGTTCGCCCAAATTGCTGAGATCCTGGAGATCTCCGCCACGGATGTGGCCGAGATCCTAGGCTTCTACACCCTCTATCACGATAAGCCGGAAGGCAAGTACCGCCTTCAGGTATGCAATGACCTGCCGTGCGCCCTGCGCGGGGCCGACCAGTTTCTGGAAGGCGTGTGTGACCACCTGGGCGTGAAGCCGGGCGGCACCACCCAAGACGGCCTGGTGACGGTCGAAGCCGTCATGTGCCTGGCCGCCTGCCACCGAGCGCCGATGTTCCAGGTGCAAAGCAGTGAGGGCATTGCCTATCACGAAGATCAGACAGTGGAGAGCGCAGCCCGCCTGGTGGACAGCTGGCGCGCGACGGAGGTCGAATGAACGACATCCTGCTGCGCCATCGCCAGATCCCCAACTTGGACCAATTTCCGATCTACCGCCAGAACGGTGGTTTCGAAGCTTTTAAGCGCGCCCTGACCAGCATGCAGCCGGACGAGGTCACGGACCTGGTCAAGGCTTCCGGCCTGCGCGGCCGCGGTGGGGCGGGCTTCCCCACCGGCATGAAGTGGTCTTTTATTGACAAGAACGTGTTCCCACACTATGTGGTGGTCAACGCTGACGAATCTGAGCCCGGCACCTTCAAAGACCGCGAGATCATGGAAAGCAATCCTTTCCAGTTTCTGGAAGGCGTGATGTTGTGCGCCTATGCGGTGCGGGCCAACGAAGCCTACATTTACCTGCGCGGCGAGTTCTGGCAACTGGCCGCCGAGCTGGACAAGCATATCGAATACCTGGAGCGCGAAGGCCTGCTGGGCGAAAAGCTGTTCGGCACGGACTACAGCCTGCGCCTGTACACCCACCTGGGCGCCGGCGCCTACATCTGCGGCGAAGAGACCGCCTTGCTCGAATCGCTGGAAGGCAAGCTGGGCCAGCCCCGGCTGCGCCCGCCGTTCCCGCCCAGCTTCGGGCTGTATGGCAAGCCGACCATCGTCAACAACGTGGAGACGCTGGCCAATGTGCCCATGATCCTGGAGAAAGGCGCCGACTGGTTCCGGGGCTTCGGCACCGAGAAAAGCCCGGGCACCAAGGTCTTCAGCCTCTCCGGCAATGTCGCCAAACCGGGCAACTACGAATTGCCCCTGGGCACCACTTTCCGTGAGCTGATCTTTGAGCACGGTGGCGGCATCCCCAACGGCCGCAGTATCAAGGCCATCATGCCGGCGGGGGCCTCGTCCTCGCTGATCGTGGCCGACGAGAAGGCGCTGGACACGCCGATGGACTATGAGAGCGTGCCCAGCGTGGGCGCTATGCTGGGCTCCGCCTCGGTGATCGTGGTGGACGACTCGGTCAACATGGCCTGGCTGATCAACAAGACCATGCACTTCTTCCAGCACGAATCCTGCGGCAAATGCACGCCCTGCCGCGAGGGCACCTTCTGGATGCGCCACCTGACCGAACGCATTGAGCACGGCCAGGCGCGCTGGGAGGATGTCGAACTGTTGAATGAAGTCGCCAGCAACGTCAAAGGCAAGTGCCTGTGCGCGCTGGGCGACTTCTCCACGGAAGCGGTGATGTCCAGCATCCAGCGCTTCCGCCATGATTTTGAAATCAAGGTGCTGTCTGAGGCGCCTGTGAGTGTCGACATCAAAGTGAGCAACCCATGAGCGACGCAGTAGCCCCGAAGATCGACGAGAACTTGGTCACGTTAATTATCGATGGCCAGCCGGTGGCGGTGAAGGCCGGCACGGTACTGGTGGATGCGGCCAAGCAGGCCGGCATTGATATTCCCGTGTTTTGCTACCACCCCAAGATGGAACCGGTGGGCATGTGCCGCATGTGCCTGGTGGAGGTGGGCCGCCCGCAGATCGACCGCGAGACCGGCAAACCCGCCCTGGATGAGAATGGCGAGCCGATCATTCAATTTGGCCCCAAGCTGGAAACCGGTTGCACCGTGCCGGTGGCCGAGGGCATGGTGGTGCGCGGCTACACCGACAATGTAAAGGAAGCCCGCGACGAAGTGCTGGAGTTCCTGCTGACTTCGCACCCGCTGGACTGCCCGATTTGCGACAAGGGTGGCGAATGCCCCCTGCAAAACCTGACGATGAACTTTGGCCCCGGCCAGAGCCGCTATATTTATGACGAGAAGAAGCACCTGGAAAAACACGTGCCGCTGGGCGACCTGATCTTCCTGGACCGCGAGCGCTGCATCCAGTGTGCGCGCTGCACGCGCTTCCAGGATGAGATTGTGGACGACCCGGTGATCGGCTTTTCGCAGCGCGGCCGCGCCCTGCAGATCGTGACCTTCTCGGAGCCGGGCTTTGACTCATACTGGTCTGGCAACACCACCGACATTTGCCCGGTGGGCGCGCTGACCACGGCGGACTTCCGCTTTGGCGCCCGCCCGTGGGAAATGCAGCAGTCCGCCTCCATCTGTAACCAGTGCTCGGTGGGCTGCAACATCACCTTCAACACGCGCCGTGAGGCCAAGTCTGGCGGGCAGACGGTGATCAAACGGGCCATGCCGCGCCAGAACGAGTGGGTCAATGAGATCTGGATGTGCGACAAAGGCCGCTTTGGCTACCACTATACGGAAGCCGCCAACCGCATCCAGCAGCCTTTGCTGCGCAAAGGCGGCCAGCTGACCCCGGTGAGCTGGGAAGAGGCTTTGGCGGCGGTGCGCGAGCAGGTCAAGAAGGCCGCCGGCAAGATGGTGACCCTGGCCGGCGGACGCCTGAGCAACGAAGACTATTTCAATATCAAACAACTGAGCGACGCGGCCAAGGCCCCGGCGCTGCTGTACAGCCAGATGGCCGGCGGCGACCTGACCGCCCAGGTGGGCCTGGGCGCTGGCAGCAATTTAGCTGACTTAGGCCCCGGTTCCACCATCGTGGTGATTGCCAGCGACCTGGAAGAAGAAGCCGGCCTGTGGTGGCTGCGCCTGAAGCAGGCTGCCGAGCGCGGCGCCACCCTGGTGGTGGCCAACCCACGCAGCACCAAGCTGGAACGCTATGCCCAGCATGTGGTGCGCTACAGTTATGGCCAGGAAGCGGCCGTACTGCAGGCGCTGGTGGACAGCCTGTCCCCCAAGAGCCCGCAGCAGAGCGAGGCGGTCAAAGGACTGCTGCGCGAAGATGCGCTGAAGGCTGCCGCCCAAGCTGTGCAGGCCGCCGAGAACCTGGTGGTCTTTTACGGCAGCGACGGCACCAGCCTGGCCAGTTCTACGGCGCTGGCGCAGGCCGCCGCCAATTTACTGATCGCCACCGGCCACGTGGGCCGGGCCAACAACGGCCTGGTGGCCGTGTGGGACAAGGGCAACGCCCAGGGCGCCTGGGACATGGGCCTGCGCCCAAGCGCCGACCTGGCGACTCAATTGAAAGAGGCTGGCCTGCTGTACATCGCCGGCGCCGACCCGGCGGGCGATGACCCGCAATTGGCTGCCGCCGTGGATGCGGCCGCCTTTGTGGTGGTGCAGGAACTGGCCATGACCAAGACCGCCGCCGCCGCCGATGTGGTGCTGCCCGCCCTCGCTTATACCGAGCGCGACGGCAGCTATACCTCTGGCGAGCGCCGCGTGCAGCGCTTTTACCCGGCCGTGCCGGTGCTGGAAGGCGCCCGGGCCGACTATGCCATCGCCGCCCAAATTGGTGAAGCACTGGGCCTGAAGCTGGAACAGCGCTCCACGGCCAAGATCTTCCGCCAGGCCAGCGAGACGCACCCGGCCTACAGTGGCCTGGATTACGGCAGGCTGGCCGAAGTGGTGGCCCAGTGGCCGATCATCGGCCGCGACGATGTGTACTACGGCGGCACGACTTACGACAATACCCAGGGCCTGGGCGTGAAGCTGGACACCGCCGCCGAGCGCGGCGAAGCCCCAGCCTTGAGCTTGGAGGCCGCCGCCGAAACAGTATTGCCGAGCGGCCTGGTGGCCGTGCCGGTGACGCGCCAATATGACCGCGGCAACACGATCAGGTTCTCCAAGCTGCTGGACCCGCGCCGCGAAGCGCCGCAAGTGGTGCTGAACCCGCAGGACGCCGCCGGCCTGGGCCTGAGCGAAGGCAAGCCGGCCAAGGTGACCCTGGACGGCGTGCAGGCCACCGTGACGACCAAGATCGACAACAGCCTGCCGCAAGGCACGGCGCTGATCCCGCGCAGCCTGGGCTTGCCGATCAACGGCCCCACGGCGGTGAAGGTGGAAGCTTAATGATCGATATCTGGTTGGTTGTGGAGTGGCTGGTTAAAAGCCTTGTGCTCATCTTCGTTCTGCTGACGGGCTTTGCCTACACCACCTTCTATGAGCGCAAGCTGGCGGCGCTGATCCAGATCCGCGTCGGCCCCAACCGTGTGGGGCCGGGCGGCTGGCTGCAGCCGCTGGCAGACGGCATCAAGCTGATCTTCAAAGAAGAATTCATCCCGGCCAAGGCCTTCAAGACGGTGTTCATCCTGGCGCCGATCCTGACGGCTGTGCCCGCCCTGGTGATTACCGCCGTGGTGCCCTGGGGCACCGAGATCGAACTGTTCGGGCGCATGATCCCGCTGGGCATTGCCGATGTGAACGTGGCTGTGCTGTATATCTTGTCCGTGGCCTCGATTTCGGTCTACGGCATCGTGCTGGCGGGCTGGTCCTCCAACAATAAATACGCCATGCTGGGCGGCCTGCGCTCCTCAGCGCAAATGATCAGCTACGAGCTGTCGCTGGGCCTGGCGTTCGTCGGCCCGATTTTGCTGGCGGGCTCGATGAGCATGAATGACATCGTCGAAGCCCAACGCAATGTGTGGTTTGTGGTCTGGCAGCCGATCGGCGCGATCATCTTCTACATTGCCAGCCTGGCCGAAGTCAACCGCGCCCCGTTCGACATGCCCGAGGCCGAGCAGGAATTGACGGCCGGTTACCACACCGAATATTCCGGCATGAAGTTCGCCCTGTTCTTCATGGGCGAGTACATCAAGATGGCGGCGGTCAGCGCCATCTTCGCCACTCTGTTCCTGGGCGGTTACCGCGGACCCTTTGTGGATCAGTACCCGCTGCTGGGACCTGTGTATTTATTGTTCAAGGTTTTCCTGAGCCTGGGTGTAATGATTTGGATCCGCGCTACCCTGCCGCGCCTGCGCTATGACCGTCTGATGAGTTTCGGCTGGAAAGTCATGCTGCCCCTGGCCTTGCTGAACGTTTTCCTCACAGCCGTGCTGATCATGTGGTTGGGATTGTGAGCCAGTTATGTTGAATGCCATCAAAAGCTTCTACGAGATCTTAAAGGGAATGGGCATCACGGCTCGCCAGATCCTGCGTGGTTCCCAAACCTACCAGTATCCGGAGACCAAGCGCCCGGTGCGCCAGCGCTTCAAAGGCCGCCACGAGCTGCGGCGCTATGACAATGGGCTGGAGAAGTGCATTGGCTGCGCGCTGTGCGCGGCGGCCTGCCCGGCAGACGCCATCTTCGTCGAGGCGTCTGAGAACACCGATGAGAAGCGCTTCTCCCCCGGCGAGCGCTATGCCAGCACTTATGAGATCAACATGCTGCGCTGCATCTTCTGCGGCTATTGTGAAGACGCCTGCCCGACCGAAGCGATCGTGCTGGGCGATAACTATGAGATGAGCTTTACCGACCGCTCGCAGTCGATTTACACGCGCGAGAAGCTGTTGGTGCCCGTGCCGCCGGGAGGCAACCCCACCCCGCAGCAGGTGGAACCTGGCATGTTTGACCGTTCCATCCCGATGATGGAGAACCCAGACTAATGAACGGCGATCTGTTGCTTTTCTTCGGTCTGGCGTTGGTGGCGGTGGGCGCGGCGGTGGCCATGCTGGTCAGCCGCAACGCGGTGTATTCGGCGCTGTTCCTGATCATCAACTTCGCCACCATCGCGGTCTTTTTCCTGATGCTCGGCGCGCCATTCATCGCCATGGCACAGGTGACCGTGTATGCCGGCGCCATCATGGTCTTGTTCCTGTTCGTGATCATGCTGCTCGGCGCCGAGCAGATCCAACTGCCCGGCCGCGGCGGCTGGCAGCGCCCGCTGGCGATCCTGCTGGCGGTGGCGCTGGTCGCCGAAACGGCTGTGGTCATTTTTGGCCGCGGCGAGGTGACCCAGATGCTGCAACCCTCGGCCAGCGATTACGGCAACCCGCAGGCGATCGGCATGACTTTGTTCAGCGACTTCCTTCTGCCGTTTGAGGTGACCTCGGTGCTGCTGCTGGCGGCCATGGTGGGCGTGATCGTAATTACCAAAGAAGACAGAAAGAAGCCTGAATAGCCATGGTGCCCGTTTCTTATTACTTCGCGCTGTCCGCCATTCTGTTCACGCTGGGCGCTCTGGGCGTGCTGCTGCGGCGCAATGCGATCATCGTGTTCATGTCGATCGAGCTGATGCTGAATGCGGCCAATCTGCTGTTTGTGGCCTTTGCGCGTTCCTTTGGCGCGCTCAACGGCCAGATCTACGTCTTCTTCGTCATCGCCGTGGCCGCGGCTGAAGTCGCCGTGGGCCTGGCGCTGATCGTGGCCATCTTCCGCAGCCGCCAAACCGTCAATCTTGACGACATCACCAGTATGAAGGGTTAGCCGTGGACAGCTTTCATTTAGTCCCCCTGGTTGTATTCCTGCCGCTCGCGGGCTTTCTGTTGAACATAGCGATCGGCCGCCGCCTGGGCGAGCGCGGCTCGGCCCTGATCGCGATCGCGGCGGTGTTCGGCGCCTTTGTGGTGGCGGTGCTACAGGCGCTGAGCCTGGCGGCGCACCCGCACGGCGCCGCCGTGCCGCTG
Source organism: Anaerolineales bacterium (assembly GCA_019637805.1). Taxonomy (NCBI): domain Bacteria; kingdom Bacillati; phylum Chloroflexota; class Anaerolineae; order Anaerolineales; species Anaerolineales bacterium. Next base: position 1,117,290 of record JAHBVB010000001.1, read on the forward strand.
GCCGACTGGATCAATATCGGCAGCCTGCAGGTCCCCTGGGGCTTCCAGGTCGATACGCTCTCCGTGACGATGATGCTGGTGGTGTCCGGTGTAGGTACTCTGATCCACATCTACGCCTCCGGCTATATGTTTTACGATGTGCGCTACAAAGAAGACCCAGCCAGCTACACGCGCTTTTTCATCTACTTGAACCTGTTCATCGCGGCCATGATGGTGCTGGTCAGCGGCAATAGCTACTTAATGCTGTTTGTCGGCTGGGAAGGTGTGGGGTTGTGCTCCTTCCTCTTGATCGGCTTTTGGTACAACCGCAACCCGGACGGCAAGAAGGGTTTCCTCAACTCACAGGCGGCCAAAAAGGCTTTTGTGGCCAACCGTGTGGGCGACTTTGGTTTTCTGATCGCAGTCTTCGCCATTTTCTGGGCCTTTGGCTCGCTGAAATTCGACGAGGTTCTGCCGTTGGCAGGCACGGTGGCCCCGGCCGTGATCTTGCTGATCACCCTGGCGCTGCTGCTGGGCGTGACTGGCAAGTCGGCCCAGCTGCCGCTGTACGTCTGGCTGCCGGACGCCATGGCTGGCCCCACGCCGGTCTCGGCGCTGATCCATGCGGCCACGATGGTGACGGCCGGCGTGTATCTGGTGGCGCGTTCGGCCCCGTTGTTCGCCGTCTCGCCGGTGGCACAGACCACAGTGGCCGTGGTGGGCGGGCTGACCGCCTTGTTCGCCGCCAGTATTGCTGTGGCGCAAACCGATATCAAGAAAGTGCTGGCGTATTCCACCATCAGCCAGCTGGGCTTCATGGTGGCGGCGGTGGGTATGGGCGCCTTCGTGGCCGGCATGTTCCACCTGGTGACGCATGCCTTCTTCAAGGCGCTGTTGTTCATGGGCTCCGGCTCGGTGATCCTGGCATTGGAACGGGCACACCATCCGCTGGAGGATGACCCTTACCTGCCCAAGAAGAAGAAAAAGAAGCACGACGAACACCACGCGCATGGCCACTTGGATCCGCAGGACATGCGCATTATGGGCGGCCTGCGCAAGCAGATCCCGGTTACGTATTGGGTTTACATGATCGGTGCAGTGGCCCTGGCGGGCCTGCCGCCGCTGGCCGGCTTCTTCTCCAAAGACGAAATTTTGACGGACGCGCTGCATGCCAATGTGTTCGTATATGTGCTGCTGACCGCGGCCGCCTTCCTGACCGCCTTTTATATGGGCCGCCAAATGCTAATGGTCTTTTTCGGCCAGCCGCGCTCTGACGCGGCGGCGCACGCCGTGGAAAGCCCGCCGGTGGTCACTGTGCCTCTGATGGTGCTGGCCGCTCTGTCCGCTTTCGGCGGCCTGCTCAACTTCCCTGGCTGGCACCCGCTGACCGACTGGCTGGAGCACACCCTGGGCCACGACCTGGCGCACGCCACGGTCTTCAATCCCGGCGTGGCGGCCTTCTCCACCCTGCTGGCCGGCCTAGCCATCTACCTGTCCTGGCAGCTGTACGGCCGCCAGCCGTTGAAGGAGCGCCAGGCTGACCCACTAAAGAAGCGCCTGGGCTGGCTGTATAAGGCCATGGAAAACAAGTGGTGGGTGGACGAGCTGTATTTCGCCATCATCATCAACCCGTACAAGCGCATGGCCGCTTTCCTGGCCGACAAGGTGGACTGGGACTTTTGGCATGATTGGGTGCACGACACCTTGATCGCCAAAGGCTTCCGCGGGTTGGCCCACTTCTTGGCCAACCCGGTCGACCTGGGCGTGATCGATGGCTTGGCCAATGGCCTGGCCAAGACCGCCCAAGGGCTGGGCCGCGGGTTGAGCCTGCTGCAGAACGGCCTGGTGCGCAATTACGCCCTGGTGACCTTCCTGGGCGTGGTCATTATGATCGGATACCTCGTATTCTCTAGCTGAGGATGGATATGGACTTTATTTTTGAACCGCTGAACCTGCTTACCTTCTTCCCGCTGCTGGGCGCGCTGGCCTTGCTCTTCATCAAAGAGCGTGAGGAGCTGAGCCGCCGGGTGGCCCTGGGGATCTCCCTGGTCACCTTTGGCATCTCGCTGTGGGTGCTGGCGATGTTCAACCCGGCCGACCCGACCCTGCAGATGGAGGTCAACGTCAGCTGGATCCAGGTGGCGGGCTGGAACATCCGCTATGCGCTGGGGATTGACGGCATCAGTATCCTGCTGGTGCTGCTGACCACTTTCCTGGCGCCGATCGCCATCCTCTCCACCTGGAAAGCGGTGGAGGAACGCGCCCGTGACTTCATGGTCTTCTTCCTGATGCTGGAGACCGGCATGCTGGGCGTCTTCCTGGCGCAGGATCTTTTCCTTTTCTATATTTTCTGGGAATTCACCCTGGTGCCGATGTACTTCCTGATCGGCATTTGGGGTGGGGCGCAGCGCATGTATGCAGCGGTCAAGTTCTTCCTGTATACGATGGCCGGTTCTATCTTGATGCTGCTGGCGATCTTGTGGCTGGGCATCAACCAAGGTAGCTTCTATGTGCCGGAATTGATCGCACTGGGCAACATTCCCGGCGAGACGCAGTTCTGGCTGTTCCTGGCCTTTGCGGCCGCTTTCGCCATCAAGGTGCCGATGTGGCCGCTGCATTCCTGGCTGCCGGATGCGCACGTCCAGGCCCCCACGGCCGGCTCGGTGATCCTGGCTGGCGTATTGCTCAAGATGGGCACTTACGGCTTCCTGCGCTTCAACCTGCCGCTGTTTCCGCAGGCGGCGGTGCAGTTGGCCCCGGCCATGGCCACCCTGGCGGTGATCGGCATCATCTACGGCGCCATCGTTTCGTATTCGCAGAAAGACGTCAAGAAGCTGGTGGCCTATTCCTCCATCAGCCACTTGGGTTTCGTCGTGCTGGGCATCTTCGCCATCAATGCACAGGGTATTGAAGGCGCCATTCTGCAGATGATCAACCACGGCATCAGCACCGGTGCCTTGTTCCTTTTGGTCGGCTTTATTTATGAGCGCCGTCACACGCGTGAACTGGATGAGTTCGGCGGCTTGTGGAAGATCATGCCGGTGTTTGCCGTGCTGTCACTGATCGTCAGCTTGTCCTCAATGGGCTTGCCCGGCCTGAACGGCTTCGTGGGCGAGTTCACCATCTTGCTGGGCGCTTGGGGCGCCGGCCAGGCTGGCGGCGTGCTGGGCTCGGTGTGGTACACCGCCCTGGCGGCGGTGGGCGTGATCTTGGCGGCGGTTTACATCTTGCATATGTTCCAGAAGATGTTCCTGGGCCCGGTGACCAAGAAGGCCAACGAGAAATTGAAAGACCTGGATTGGCGTGAACTGGCGGTGATGATCCCGCTGTTGGTGCTGATCTTTTGGATCGGTTTGTATCCCAAGCCCTTCTTTGACCTGATGCACCCGACCGTGGAGCATTTGCTGGGCTTGTTTGCAGACGGCGGAATGGCCCTGCGCTAACCATGCCGACGCTTACCCCACTCGACTTTCAGGTCCTGCTGCCCCAGATCATTCTGGTGGCGTGGGCCTGCGCCTTGCTGTTGGTCTCGGTGTTTGCCCGCAAAGCCGGCCCCGGCCTGATGCCGGGGCTGACCGCCCTGGGCCTGCTGGTGACGGGCATCTTCGTGGCCTTCCAGTTCAGCCTGGAGGCGGATGCCTTTGGCGGCATGCTGGTGGCGGACGGCTTTTCCGCGTTCCTCAGCCTGCTGCTGATCATGGGCGGCTTGCTGACCATTGCGCTTTCGACCAACTACATGCAGCGCATGGGTTGGGCCAAGCCTGAGTATTATGTGCTGATGCTGTTCTCGATCAGCGGCATGATGCTGATGGGCTCGGCCAGTGACCTGATGCTGGTCTTCCTGGCTTTGGAACTGCTCTCCATCCCGCTGTATATTCTGGCGGCGATTGCCCGCCCGGACGAACGTTCGGAAGAAGCCGGTCTCAAGTACTTTCTGCTGGGCGCATTTGCCAGCGGCTTTCTGCTGTACGGCGTGGCCCTGGTGTACGGCGCCACGGGCAGCACCGGCTTCTCGGACATTGTGGCCGCATTGGGCAGCGGCGGCGCCCAGCCACTGTATTTGACGGTTGGCGCTGGCCTGATTCTGGTGGGCCTGGGCTTCAAAGTGGCGGCAGTGCCTTTCCATATGTGGACCCCCGACGTGTACCAGGGTTCGCCCACATCGGTCACGGCGTTTATGGCGCTGGGCGCCAAGGCGGCGGGCTTTGCCGCCCTGCTGCGCGTGCTGCTGGTGCTGTTCCCGGGTATCAGCGACCAATTGACCCCGGTGCTGAGCGGGCTGGCGGTGGCCACCCTGCTGGTGGGCAACCTGCTGGCGATCAGACAGAGCAACGTCAAGCGCATGCTGGCTTATTCCAGCATTTCGCACGCGGGCTTCGTGCTGATGGCCGTGAGCGCCTATGGCAGCGACGCGGCGCGCTTCGACCTGGTCGCTTCGGTCTTGTTCTACCTGCTGGCCTTCGCCTTCGCCAGCTTCGGCTCCTGGGCGGTGGTGATGGCCCTGGAGCATGCAGGGGGCAAGGGCCTGGAATTTGCCGACTATGCCGGCCTGGGGCGCAAGGCGCCCGGTCTGGCGGCGGCGATGGTGGTCTTCATGCTCTCGTTCACCGGCGTGCCGCCTACGCTGGGCTTTGCTGGCAAGTTTTACCTGTTCCGCACGGTGCTGGAAGCCGGCCAGGTGGGCCTGGCGCTGGTGGGCGTGCTGACCTCGCTGATCTCCGCCTACTATTACCTGCGCCTGGTGGTGGTGATGTATATGCAGCCGGGCACGCCCAAGGTGCACCAGGACAAGAGTTTGGCCTGGACGGCGGGCGCGACGGCAGTGGCGACAGTGGTGCTGTTCCTGTTCGCGCAGCCGCTGTTCGGCTGGGCGGCGCAGGCGCTGCTCAAGATCTTCTAAGCCTCTGGGCTGTGTTTCAAGCCAGGCGCCCCTCAGTGAGGGGCGCTTTTTCTTTCGGGTATACTGCCGCCTATGATCAAGGCGCTCATCTTCGATTTCGATGGTTTGATCCTGGACACGGAATGGCCCGATTATCTTTCCTGGCAACGGGTCTATCGCCAATACGGCTGTGAGCTGGCGGTGCAGGATTGGGGACAGATCGTCGGCGGAGACGCCGAGTCCGACTTTGATCCCTATGTGCATTTGGAGACGCTGAGCGGCCAGACGATTGACCGCGACGAGATCTGGATCAGCCGGCGTAAGGAATATTTGGAAGACCTGGACCAGCAGGAGGTGCTGCCTGGGGTGCTGAGCTTGCTGGAAGATTCAGAGCGGCTGGGGCTGCGCCGGGCGGTAGCGAGCAGCTCGCCGGAGAACTGGGTGCGCGGCCACCTGGCGCGCCTGGGCTTGTACCAGCGCTTTGATGCCATCAAGACCGCCGACGACGTGCAGCAGATCAAGCCCAACCCCGAACTGTACCTGGCAGCGCTGTCCGCGCTGGGCGTGGCCGCCGATGAAGCCATCGTCTTCGAAGATTCGCCCAACGGTGTGACCGCGGCGCGGGCGGCGGGCATTTTCTGCGTGGCGGTGCCCAACCAAGTGACCGCCCAACTGCAGCTGGACCACGCTGACTTGCGCCTGGGCAGCCTGGCGGAGATGCCATTGGCTGAACTGCTGAAGACGGTGGAGGCTTGAGATGGCCTATTACCTGGTGACTGCCAAGCCGGATGAAGCCCTAATGGCCGACCTGCGCGGCCGGCTGGACAGCGGCGAGATCGAGGCGATGCGGCCCTTCGGCGTCTCGCTGCACCACGGCCTGGACAACGCCCGCTTGCGGGCGGATGGCCTGGCCGTGTGGGAAGAGGAAGACTACTGCATCCCACCGTTGGCGCAGGAACGCGCCGCCGTGCTGGATGATTACTTCAGCGAATTGCGCGTGGAGCGGGTCAGCGAGGGCGAGGGCTGGGCCCAAATCGAGGATCTGCCGCGGCTATTTGGTTAGCATCATTGTAGAACCCCCAAAATCTGAGCAATGACGGTCAATTGGGTAGGGGCGGGGTTACCCCGCCCCTACGAAGAGCCGTATAGCTTGAGGTGCGCTGCTGCGCAGCGCGGGAGAATCTACCCGGCTGCGCCGGGTAACGATTCTCCATGAGGGTCGGGAGACGACGCTTCCCCATACAGTTTGCGATGCACGGCACTCAGCGCGCGCACCTGGTCAGCGGCGTGGTAGCTGCTGCGCACCAGCGGGCCGCTTTCGACCCACTGGAAGCCGATGCCCAGGCCGTATTCCTTGAGGTGCATGAATTCTTCCGGCGTGTAGTAGCGGGCGATGGGCAGGTGCTTTTTGCTGGGCTGCAAGTATTGGCCCAGGGTGAGGATGTCCACGCCCCAGTCGCGCTGGTCGCGCATCACCGCCTTGACCTCGTCCATGGTTTCGCCCAGGCCGAGCATGATGCCGCTCTTGGTCAGTACTTCGGGGTCCATCTTCTTGGCGTTGCTGAGCGTGGCGGCGGCCCATTCGTAGTTGTCCTGCGGCTGCACCTGCTTGAAGAGCCGCGGCACGGTTTCCACGTTGTGGTTGAGGATCTCAGGCCGGGCGTCCATGACGATCTTGAGCGCCTCGGCGCTGCCCTTGAAGTCGGGGATGAGCACTTCGATGGAGCAGCCGGGGTGGATGGCGCGGATGCGCTTGATGACCATGGCGAAGATGGGCGCGCCGCCGTCGGCGCGCTCGTCGCGGTTGACGCTGGTGATGACGGCGTGCTGCAGGCCCATGTCTTTGACGGCCTGGGCTACCCTGAGGGGTTCGGCCCAGTCCATCTCGTTGGGCATGCCGCGCTTGATGTCGCAGAAGCCGCAGGAGCGGGTGCAGACGTCGCCGAGCATCAGGAAGGTGGCGGTGCCGTCTCCCCAGCATTCGCCGATGTTGGGGCACATGGCCTCTTCGCAGACGGTGTGCAGGGCTTTGCTGCGCATCAGGCGCTTGATGTTCTCGTAGCTTTCGCCCATGGGGGCGCGCACGCGGATCCAGTCGGGCCGGCGCATGGGAGTGACGTTGCTGAGCTGAATGTCGTCGAGCTTGATGCGGTCGCGAGTGGGGGAGTGGTTGGCCATTGGGGGTATTTTACCGCGGCAAGCTCAGCTTTCAGCGGTCAGCTGCGCTGCTTCGCAGCTTGGAGAAGCGTAGCTTCTCCAAGCTTGATACCAATTCCTGCGAAGATATATTAATTGGTTTGGGGCGGGCTTTTTTTGGACTATTAATATATCTTTTGCGCCCCAAGTTGTAATAATAATATTGCGGGGAGCGGGCAATATTACATGTTACATCTTTGGAAGTCATGGCTGAGCCCCCTTGGCTGGTTGGGCGTAGAGTGTCTGTGGGCCTATTAAATGCGGTTTGAAGCGTGTGAAGGGAAAAAGGCGCAGATGTCAAGGAACGGAATGAAAGGTGTATTTGCATACTTGGATGAGCCATTCATGGGCTACAAGGGAAAGTGGCTGGTCACAAGTAAGCAATAATAGAAAACTCCTTACTTAGGAAGCTTCTCATTCAAAGGACTTCATAATCAAGTCCTTGTCATACTGTGGAATTGTTCGAGCCGCCTGAACAAGCTGGATAAGTTCGACCAACTCGTCTTCGCGCAACATTCCTTTGAAATCGTTGTTTGCTGCAAGATGGTTGGCCAATTCCTGATATTCAAGGCCATCATAGATATAAGAACAATCAAGATAAGAATTCCCATCCAGAAAGGTGTAAACCTTTACATCCAATTCAAGCTGACACATTCGCCTATCGGGGTTGGCTTCTATGAGAGGGTGTATCCGAGAGTTAATTAGGATGCCTAAAATCAGATTATCTGCGTGGTTTACATGAACGATAACAAGAAACTTGTTTTTGGGATTAGGCAGATACGCGCAAAACACATGCACTATTGCACCGGGAACAATTTTCGTTTTTTGGAGCTCGGCTCTGGATTTCCCCGAAAGCAAATTCTTTCTCTTTCTATGACGGCTGCAATGATTTAGGATTCAACAAGCAATTCCAGAAGCTGTTCTCCATTCTCTAGCTCTCTAACAAACTCGTCAAATGGGATAACATCGTCTTCTTGAGCGCTTTTGTAGGCTTGTGTATGGCTTAGGGTTTTTATGGCTCCAAAGGACAGTGGTGATAACTCTTTGAATGCTTCTTCCAAACATTCAATATCGCTTTCGCTTAGGCGCTGCGTGTCTGCGCGGCGCTTGGGGCTCAACGTTCGATTGTCCGGAGCATCAAGAACTTTTTGAGGGTCAGGATTATCAAACGAATATGTATCACCGCCTCGCGCATCTTTAGCAATATCATAGGCAAGGCTGGGAACTGGCCCGTGGCTCATCGCAATATATTTATCATTTATTAGCGGCATCCCATAGCGCGACAGGTGTAACTGCTCTGCACGCCATAGCATTTTCAACACCCAATAAAGGCGAGTGTCCTTGTTGCATAGATACAACAATGCCTCAACTGTCTTTTGATATTTTCGTTTATCGTTCATTTTTACTCCCCTGAATCATCCTCTTGTCTTAATAACTTATCTCTCCAAAATTGTAGCACAAATGGGTCATGTTATTGCCCAGCAATGATTAGCAAATTTTTAAGGTTCACTGCGAATTACGCGTATTCGGATAGGTTTTCGAAGATTTGGCCTGTGTAGTCTTTGCGGCTGAGCACGGTGTCGTACAGGCCAACATCTTCATCGGCATGCTTGTTGATGCCGGTGTATTCCAGGCTGGCGTCTTCGTAGCGTTTGAATTTCCAAATTGCATCGTTCATCAAGGCGTTGTTGAACAGCCCTAAACTGACCAACATCTCGAAGTCGGCCACGCTGAGGCCGGTGACCTTTTTAAACAAGCCCGGCTCAAGCTGGGTGATGACATCCTTGAGCGCTCGTTCGCGATAATCGGTCAGGTACATGAAGACGGGGATACGCGTGGCAAATTTTATGAGCTTCTCTTGAATTTGCCTGCGCTTGCTCTTATATTCTTTTTCCTGCTCGGTCAGCTCGCGTTTCTGCTTGTCGGTTAGCTCCCGGTCTTTGGCTTCGCGTTTGACCTTTTGCACCGCCTCGGACTTGCTGATGATGGTCTCGATATCCTGATTGAGGCTGCGGAAGCCTTCGATGCTCATGAGGGCTTGCATGGCCTTGGGATTGTTCATCAGGCGGGCCAGCGTGCCGTTGTCCACATTGACCAGCAAAGCGCTTTCCCAGCGGCGGGCCAGCAGGGTGGCGGTGGTGCCGCTCATCGCCATTTCCAGCACACCGGCGGCGTCGACCTCGCGCATCGTGCTGCCGTCGTATGCCAGGATGGGCAGGAAGCTGATAAATTCTGCGACCTTCTTTTCCGGATTGGTTTCGTTGACGTTGAGGCGGTTGCTGTATTCGGCGATCTGGCGCAGAGCGCGTTCCGGGGCGAAGTCGAAGATGTAGCATTCTTCCTTGAGGATCTTTTCTTCGCCGGGGCGGTCTTCCACCTTCATCGTCCAGGGAGACTGGACGCGGAAGGCGGCCTGAAAGTAGGTCTCCGGCGTGGAGGAGTTGCGTAGCATGAAGATGCCCGTCCAGGGCCGCACGGTGACGCCGGTGGCCAGCTTGCCGCAGGAGAGCGTGATGGTGCGGGTGTGCAGCGGCTCATCCATGGCCTGGTGCACCGGCCCCAGGGCAGCCATGCCCATGCCGGCTTCTTTGCCGGCAGCGACAATGATTTCATAGTCGTGATAAAAGCGGTTTTGCTTTTGGCGCAGCAGGTTGCGCATGGCGTGGCAGGCGGCCACGTTGGGCAGGAACCAAAAGGTATGCGAAAGCAGGTTGAGCAGGCGCACATCAGAGAAAGGCATGGGCGGCTTCTTGGCCCCCAGCTTCAGATCGTCCATGGTGGTTTCCATCAGGCCACCGCGGATCAGGTCCAGCCATTTTTGCACTTCGTCTTGATAGAGGAACTTGGCTCCCGGGCCATGCCCTTTGGCCGAGAAGAAGGTGTTGAGGTCAAATTCGTTAAACTCGCCCTGCAGCGCGATTTCGCGAATGGTGTCCGGCAGGCGATAGGTGAGCAGCACGATGCGCGGCAGGGCCGCATAAGGATTATTCGCATTTTTCCAGCTCGTCTTGGCGCGCTGCTCGTCGGCGTAGGTCCAGTTGTAGATTTGCTCTTCGATAAATTCGCCGGTGGTGATGGCACGGAAAGGCGTACCGGAGAGGTAAAGATACGCGCCGGTAGTGACGGGCATGATTTGCTCGAACTCGTCCACCGTGTCGCGGCTTTGTTCCAGACGCTCCAGCTGCTGTTCGTATTCGTATTCATCGCCGTCTTCGGCTTCGAAGAGTCCCTTGGCGCGCTCGCGCCAGGCGCCGAAGTGGTATTCATCGAGGATGACGCAATCCCACTGAATGGTGTGCACCCATTCGTTCTTGGGCTTGATGCCGCCAGTGGCGGGGTCGCGGCCCAGATAATCCTGAAAAGAGCCGAAGCAGACAAAGGGCTTCTTTTTGTCTGCTTCTTCATAGCGCAGGCCATTGCGAGAAATGAACTGCCAGCCTTTGAAATCAATATGCGTTTTCAGGTCTTCTTCCCAGGCGTGCTGCACGGCGGGCTTGAAAGTGAGCACCAGCACGCGCTTCCAGCCCATACGTTGGGCTAACTGGTAGGCGGCGAAGGTCTTGCCAAAGCGCATTTTGGCGTTCCATAAGAAATGCGGGGTTTTGCCGGAATTTCGCCTGGACTCTTTTTTGAAGTAGGCTGCGGTTGTGGCCACAGCTTCTTCCTGCTCCGGGCGCATGGCGAAATCCAGGGTGCGGTTGTCTTCGTTTTGGACGCCAGTGCGCAAAGCCAGCAGCGCGGCCTTCACATCGCGCAAGGTGCAGCGGAACCATTCGCCATCAGGATTCTTGAAACCCTTGTCTAGTAAATAGCGGTGCACATCCCGGTCGGAGAAGGCTGTACCATCGTTCCGCATGGCGCTTTCATCCAGCAGAATGCGCCAGGTCTTTTCCGGGCGGACGATGGGGTATTGTTGGGCGACGCGTTGTTCCACGCTGCCGGTGGTGTAGCCGACCTTCAGCAGACACTTGAAGTCCGGGTGGGTTTCTTCGTACGCATAGATGCGCGGGTTGCCCGGCGGGCGGGGCGGGAAGAATTGCTTAGCCGCCATCCCCATTCTCCATAGGGCGGATCATTGAGTCGATGAAAGCGATCTCGTCTTTGGTCAGCTTGTATTTTTTGTAGAGTTTCTCATCCGTCCAGGATTCGCTGAGGTCTTGTGTTGGGACGAAGGTATAGACTCTCGCGGTGGCGTGCTGGGTTGATTTGTGGAGAAGCACCAAGAATCTAAAGAACTTTGTTCTCACATACGCACATAGATTTTCACATTCAGTCTTTGTTTTGTAAGTTCCAAGTACAACATAAGTTTCAGTACAGGCACTTCCTGGTTCAGCGATGAATGGTTTTCCCAGGATAAAGTGGGGAAAGCTGTCGCTCCCACTACCTGCGGCTGGTATTAGTACTTTCCACTTATCAATTAGCTCTGTGCCTTTGGTAATCAGGCTGCGTTCAATATGGCCTATACCCCCGTTTTGATACAGTTTTATAATCTTATGGTTGGTTGGTTGGTTGGTTGGTTGGTTGGTTGGTTTCGAGGTGCCTTAAAGAAAGTTCTTAGCCCGAAGGGTTTCGAAGAACTGATTTGCCGAGAAAGGGAAGTTTCTCTAAGGCTTTCCACTTTCTTTAAAATGGAAATTCCTTCGTTCCACCGAACAAATACTAAACTTCCGTCCTCAAGCAGGGGCCTTTCCATCGTGGAGACATGCTCCCCCTTCCTTGAGGTGATGACTGTGCAGTCTCCTTCGTTGTCACGATCCCATAGGAAATAGCAAACGCCGCCTTTGATTTGCACACCCGGAAAACTGTCGGAAGCCTCCGGTATATCCACGATCTTTCTTAACCGCCTGTCGTTGAGCATCTCGTTGCGAAAATCATCCAATCCTTTGCCCCCGGAATACCAGCGAGCAGGGATGATCATGGATAAATATCTAGGATTTAGCTTTTTCGCCTGCGTAACAAAATTTTGGTAGATAGGGGTTGCGCTTGTTCCAAAGCCACCATCGCTTAGCTGATAAGGCGGGTTGCCAATAATGACATCGAACTTCATGGTGAAAATCTCCTGGGGCTCAAGCGTGTGAATGAATGTATAAGCATGGGTTTCCAGTTCCTCACTGCGGGCGTATTCTCCTTGGCTCGCACCGCAAAAGGCACAGCGCCCGTTCTTCCAGCTGTGCTCGGTGCGTTGGTAGCGGAGGTTGCCTTGCTCATCGATGAAGGCATATGAAACAGAATATTTGCCGTTGGCGAATTTGGAGCAATACAGGCTGCGGCGGGCCAGCAGACCGGTGAGTTCGGTGATGGCGATGCCGAAGAGCTGGTTCTTGAAGATGTGGTCGATGCGGGCCTGGCGATCTGGTATCTGGTTCTCCAGACCGACCATCAGGCGTTTGGCAATTTCCCGCAGGAAGATGCCGGTTTTGCAGGCCGGGTCCAAGAAGGTGGCGTTCTTGTCCTGCCAGATCTCGGCGGGCAGCAGATCCAGCATCTGGTTGGCCAGCCCCGGCGGGGTGAAGACTTCGTCGTTGCTCAGGTTGGCGAGGCAACTGAGCACATCGGGGTTGTAGCTGTGTTCAGCCAGCATCGGCCAGCCTCAGGAAATGGGCCAGGGGATATTCGTGCACCGGCAGGGGGATGAAGACCTCTTCGCCCATGTCAGAGAATAAGGGCAACTCCTGCATGCTGGCCTGGCTGATCAGCTCTTTAAAGGAAAACTCACGGCGCTTGAACAGGCTGCCATTCACCGCCGACCACTCGGAGAACAGGATGGGCTGCGGGGGGTCGGATACGGTTTTTAGGGTCAGCGCGTCGCCCCAAACGATGTTCTTGGAGAGCACAAAGCGCACTGCGGCGCGAAAGTCCTCTTTGGCAGTGGCGGCGTAGAGCCGGTTGTAATGCCCGTCTACGATCTCGAAGAGCCGCTCGCGGCAGGCTGCCACGTTGTCTTCGAGGATGTCAATGCCATAGACCGAGGACACAGCCAGCACGGCGTAGCGCTCGTAGTCCAGTTGGTTGCGGGCATAATTTTTTTCGACCACGGCCATCTTGCGCTCGAGGACTTCGGCGAGGAAGTTGCCCGTGCCGCAGGCGGGTTCCAGGAAGCGCGCGTCGATGCGCTCGGTTTCCTGTTTCACCAGGTCGAGCATGGCGTTGACTTCACGCGGGTTGGTGAAAACTTCACCGTGGTCTACGACGCGCTGCTTGGAAGTGACTTGTTTTGCGGTCATGGCAATGCTAAAGTAAGTTTATCTTAAACTGTTTTTACAAAATGTTTTTATAAAACAGACTTCGAAAATGTATTAGGCTGTGGAGGATGTAAATGAGGAAGCTAAATGGTCGATTTGCTGAAAGACTTGCTATCGATGAAGAAAAAATTTTTGAAGTGTCCTTCGCTACGCAAGCGGACTCGCTTAAGATTTTCAACCTTTGCCAAGATAACTTGTGGCTCATCTTAGAAGAGAAGCTGTTTTTGAACTTTGATAGTTCAAAATTTGTCGTACGTCAACTGGCTGCCCGTATATTAACAATGTCCCAAGCTGCTATGCGACTAGCGCTGTTCGGTTATACACAGGAGGCAATGAGTATTGCAAGAGTGGTTGAAGAAGCAATCCAAGTTAGTTTTTATTTGAGCTTCCATGAGAAAGATGTGCCTAACTATCTTGCTGGCAAGTTAAAAGTTAGTCAAATACTGAAACTGAATAGGAAGCTCAACGTACTTGGTTTGGGTGATGCCGGACAAGAATTGTGGGGCTATCTTAGTAATTTTGCACATGCCAAGCCAGAAACAATTTTTCAGTTAGCCCAAGAGGAAGCGGGTAATTTTGCGCTTCACCTGCTTTACTCAAGCCAAGAGGGTATTGGTAATTTGTGCGCCCAGCTAAACATCAATTTCTTTAAGTTTTATTGTTGGTACAGATTGCTATTTAGAGATTTGGCTGCTGTTCCTGAAGAAGTTGAAAAGAATGATGTGAAATTATTCCTGTCTACTTCGTCTAGTGAGGTCTTTCCTGACGAGATGACGCAATTACTGCCAAAATTCTATAGCCTTTTGTATCCCTTGAGCTCTGCACAAGAGGCGAAAGACCTATAGAACATATGGGTGACCGCCGGACGGATAAAGTCAAAGGAAGGTTAGATTGCAGAGGTGTGAACTGAGAAGTAAGAACTTCTGCGTTCTGACCTCAGCGTTCTCACTTGCTTTTGCTTTGCATCTCCGCCTGGTAGCGCTCTGCGCTGGCCTGGATCATACTGCGGGCCTCGGCAGCGTCGCCCCAGCGCACCACCTTGACCCATTTGTTGTCTTCCAGGTCTTTGTAGTGGGCGAAGAAGTGTTCGATCTGCTGGATGGTGATCTCCGGCAGGTCGCTGGTTTCCTGGATGCGTTCGTAGCGGCGGGTGACGTGGGTGGCGGGCACGGCGATGATCTTCTCATCGAGGCCGGCCTCGTCTTCCATCAGCAGCACGCCAATGGGGCGCACGGCAATGATGGAGCCGGGCACCAGGGCGCGGGTGTTGGCGACCAGCACGTCGCAGGGGTCGCCGTCGCCGGAGAGGGTCTTGGGGATGAAGCCGTAGTTGCCCGGATAGCGCATGGGGGTGTAGAGGAAACGGTCGACCACCAGCGCCCCGGTCTCCTCGTCGAATTCGTATTTGATCGGCTCGCCGCCGGTGGGCACTTCGATGATCACGTTGACTTCATTGGGCGCGTCGGCGCCCAGGGGGATGGCTTCGAGCCTCATATGTTCCGCCTTCCTGGTTGGCCTAAACCCTGATGATAACATTGGCCGCGGCGGCCAACCAATCCGAAGGGGTTTGCTTTATAATTCCGGCTCTGAATGCGGGCGTCGCCAAGTGGTAAGGCATCAGCCTTCCAAGCTGACATTCGCTCAAACTCCTAAACAGACTACCTGAATTTCAAAGAATCACCCTTAGAAAGGTGGTTTTTTGTGTTTAACGAAGACTTCTCACGGCAGAAAAAGGCATCAGCTTCGGTGCCGCTTGAAGAGGCGTATACAGACTTTATTCTGTCTCGGCAAGCAATGTTGTGCCGCCCTCGGACTGTCCAGTTCTATGAATTCACTTTGGGAAAATTTGTAGGCTGGCTAGCGGGGCAGGGAGTAGGGCAGGCTGATGAGATTTCTGCTCGGCATGTCAGAGCCTATCTCTCTGAGTTGGCAGGGCGTGATTTGACTGATACCTATATCCATAGCCATGCAAGAGCAATTCGCACACTTGTCAGATTCCTACACGCTGAGGAATATCACCCAAGCGAAGTCAAATTCCAAATGCCTGCGATTGCCAAACGCCGTCTCCCTGTGTTGAACTCGGATGAGTTGCGCAAGGTTGTTTCAGCGTGTGGCAATCCCCGTGATTTGGCCCTAGTGCTTCTGATGGCGGATACTGGCATCCGGCGGGCAGAACTCTGTGCGCTTAATTGGGGTGATGTGGATATTTCTAGAGGGACTATTTCAATTCGAGAGGGCAAGGGCGGGAAGGCAAGAACAGTGATCGCTGGCGTGAGAACCAGAAGAGCTTTATTGAAGTACAGAAGGTTTGTTGCTTCGGAGCCTGCTAGCCCTGTTATTCAAACCCAATCTGGTGGGCGAATGACGTACGGCGGCTTGCGTTCTACATTGTTGCGGCTTGGAGAGAAGGCGGGTGTTCACTTGTCGCCGCATGCCTTGAGACGCACCTTTGCCACGCTCTCTCTGCGAGCCGGAATGAACCCGCTTCACCTTCAAGGACTGTTAGGACACGCCTCATTGGAGATGACCAATCACTATGTGCAGATGCTAGATGAAGATCTGCAAGTTGCCCACCGTGCATTTGGGCCAATAGATAATCATCTATAGTCCCCCCTTGGAACCTCAAAAAAGGGGTCGCTCACTACAGGCATACCTGGCTTGTGTGTTGCGCAGACTTTAGTTAGTATATTTCAACGGGTTATCGGGAGGGCAGGTTCATGGCAAGGCGTGAGAAGAAATGCTGTATCTGTGAAAAACGCATCACAGCCCAATTCTGGATATGCAAGGACTGTGAACAAGAACACGGCTTAGCCGATGCTTCTGGAAAGCTGAAAAAACCTTCAGAATGGCCAGAGTGGGCTAGGGATTTGTATAACCAAGCGCAGAGAGACTACTATAGGGTGCACACAAAAGGGGAAGGCACTGCCTTTGAATACGATGATGAAACCGGTGGCATCGCCAATGCCGATCCACTCGATGAGTTTGACGATTCGGAGGGATAAGAGGAAACGCCCGGCTGCATAAGAAGGAGATTAAAATTGCGCTTGCTAAGGGTAATTATTGATCAGCAAAAGTGCCTGCGAGTAATAGATTTTCAACTGTAGCAGGTAAAGAGGGGGATACAAAGTGATTAACTCATCTATGACTTCAAGCAGTCTAAAACAGCCAAACAAGAAGTACCAACAAGTCTTTCTATTTCAACTGTAGTAGTTAAAAGTAATTTATAGATTAATTAATCGTCTTTCAAGGTGCCCAAAGGGCACCCCATACACTGCGGTTCATAGAACCGCCTGTGTATGGCTCAATATTCTTTTTTATAACCTAGTTAGCTACTGTTAGCAAAACCTTGGTTTCAACCTCATAAGCAAGTAGGTATTGATTGTTTCATAGCTTATTACCTGCTTTTCCCTATACAACTTTTCGATCGACAAACTGTCTTTTTTAGACTACTCGATAACCGAAGTTGTTTATTTTTGCCCTATCCATAGGAAGGCTTTATTGGTATGAGCAATTAACCCAAGGTCATTCATCTTATTGACCTATAGAACAGGAAGGAGTTCTGCATGAAAGAAGAAACACAAGTTAAAACGATATTCAGTAAGCGCTTTTGGAGCAAAGTTCAGATTGGGCCGGAAACTGAATGCTGGAACTGGACTGCATCTACACAATCTAAGGGCTACGGCTCATTTGGGATTGGTGGGGGAAAGACTGCCTTGGCTCATCGAGTAGCCTATCAACTGACAAAAGGGCCTATTCCCGAAGGCTTGTTGGTACGACACCATTGCGATAACCGAATATGCTGCAACCCGGCACATTTAGAGACAGGCACGATTGCGGACAACAATCGTGATGCTGTGCTACGGGGCAGAACTGCCAAGGGTGAACGAAATGGTAGAGCAAAGTTGAGCATGGAGCAAGTAGCCGAGATCAGACGGTTGCGCAACGAGGAAAGCTTGAAAATTTCAGAACTAGCTCAAGCTTACAAGATGCATCCTAAATCTATTTCCAACATTGTTAAAGAACGATATTGGAAGCTTCCAGAGGCACAATGATTGCAGCGTTTAAATATCGTCCTCGGAGAAAAAGTCAAAGTCATACTCAAAGGGATGGGCTTCCTCTTCGTGATCTGAATCCGGCACTATATCGCTTCTCTCACATAGACCGCTGAATTCGCAATAGCTACATAACTTTCGATTATCCGTTTTGTGGAAATCCCCAATTCTCTCTATCTCTAATGAGGAGATCTCAAGAATCTGCTCTTCGAGATACTTCCTGTCTTTTTCTTTTTGCTCTTTTGAATAAGTTACAGTGATTGGTTGATCGGGATATTCCACAAACCAATACGTCATCTTTATGTTCTCAGGAGAAATGGGTATTGTTCCATCAAAGAAACCAGAATCAGCCAACGTGAACGGATAGACTTTTGTCTGCAATTTATCAAGAAGTGTCCCCCGCTTAGGCAAGTTGCTTGATGTCTTCCAGTCAAAGATCAAAAATTCATTGTCAATTTGCTGGATAAGGTCGTACCTGGCTACCAATAGGGCATCGGCGGTGATGAGCGTAGTAAGTGTTACTTCTGGGAAAGAAACACCTGTCTTCGAGATGGGTAACCTATCAATAAATGTTTTCCACCAGCCCTTGACTGGATGAGGCAAATCAATGAGATTGATATCGTCAATTGGAACGCCAACCAGGAATTGGTGTACCAGTGTGTGGAATAGTTTGCCCGCCCAAACCCTCTCTTGCAAAGTGTCAGCCGCGTCACCATCATCTGTCGGCCAATTCAACGATAGGACTCTACGGTAGTAGTATCGACGTCGACAATCAACAAAGTCTTGAAGGCTGGATTGGCTATATGTTTTCTGTGACATCATGCAATACTTTGGGCATTCTGTTGGAAAGCGGAGAGGGCTACTGCTGCTTTATTAGTCCCTCTTCTGCCCGCATTCCAGGTAATAATCAAATCTCGCTTAGCGCGAGTTATGCCGACATACAACAGACGAAGCTTCTCCTTTGTTAGACCAGTTCTCGCTCCTATAGTTGCCTGTCCCTCATAGTATGGAATATTGGAATTGATAGAATCAATTTGAGCCTGTACTTCTGCTAATAGATTCAATCTATCTCTGAGATACCATTTCTCATCCATGTAACCGTCATCATTATGGCCAGATGGGAAATTGAAGTTATTAACGGCCATCAAATACACTCTATCCCATTCCAAGCCTTTTGCACTATGAATGGTGGATACCACGACTTTTCCTTTATGATGCTCTGGGTCAAAGCCAAATGCTTCAGATGACATCCCAAAGTACTTTCGCGAATTTGAGGCAATCTCCTCTAGCTCTTTGGTTAGTCTTTGTAGCTCCCACTGAGGGTTCTCCTTCGCAAAGTTCTTAAGCATCAAAGCAAAGCTAAGCGACAAGGCAATTTTTTCAGGTTGTCTATATAGTTCGTGCGCTAGAGACACTATCATCTGGTCAATCGGCAAAAAGCGCAAATCAACCCATTTGCGGATCAATTCAATAAATGCACTAAGTTCCGCTGCGTCGTGATTAGAGAAACCCTGTTGCTCTAGGTTTGTATCCAGTGCACCTTCATCTATGGGCCACAAGAGGTCTTCTACGCGGCTCAGCCTGCTGATGAAGTCCTTCATTTTGACCAGACTGTTTTCATCAATCTGAGTCGATCGAAGGTGCTTGTGATATACACCAATAACTTTTGATAATAGTTCCGAAGAGCTTGGTTCCGCCAAATATCTCAAAACGTGAACAAGCCCCCCAGCAGATTGTCGTGTTTCCATGGTGCTAGTAAGCAAAACATCAACCGGCTCAATTCCATGGTTTTTTAGAGCTGAAATCACTCCAAAAGCTATATTGTTTGTCGGTGCTAGGATTGCCACTGTTTGATCGTGGGACGAAGATAACCATTCTCTACACGAAGAGGCGATAAATCCTGCTTCCTCGGTCTCAGAAAAAGCTTTAGGCAAAATTTGTATTTCTGACTCCTCTTTTGGAGGGTTGCCCTGAGGGTCTCCAGGAGGCGTCGCTTGAATTAATGGCTCTGACAGTGCATCTCTTGCCCAAGGATTTGGGTGAGAAGTTTGCGCCCACCTGATTAAAGTGTTTGCAAGATCAATGATACGAGGAGATGATCTGCCCGAAACAGGCAAGTCGACTGACTTAGATGCGGAAGAGATGAACTCTCTTAATAATTGCGGATTGGCGGTGCTGAATGTCTCATAAATTGCCTGATTGGGATCACCGACCCGGACCCAATTTCCTTCTTCACCAACTATCTTTCTAAGAATTTCTTCTTGCAGAACACTGCTATCTTGAGCCTCATCTTCGAGTATATACGGCCACAAATATCGAAGTCTATTCAGATAATCCTCTTCTGCATCAAGTACTCTACAGGCATGGCGTATTAAGTCGGAAAAATCTAAGGCCCCTCGATTTGACAAAGCCTTCTGATACTCTTTGTAAATACCTGAAAACATCTGAACAAGCGGATAGTTGTTCCCGTTGCTTAAAAGTTTTTCTTCTAAACCCTCAGGAGTAACCTGATGATCTTTGGCATTTCTGATTAGATTATTCGTTAAACGTATCAGCTCGGCAGGTATGTTGGCCCCGCGAACCTCAACTGCTCTTTCTGGGCTTAGCTCAGCAAGATATTCATCCAGTGCAGTTGGATTCTTGTCGTACCAATTTTTAACAAGCCCACGGATTATAGTTTCTGCAATTCGCTCATCTACTATTTGAAAATCTTCAGAGATGCCGACTAAGGCCGGTCGCTCTCGCAAGATGTCATGAGCAATACCGTGAAGTGTCCTAACCCGATAACCGAAACCCGGAAGAAAACCTTTCTCCCGTATCATCAAATTTATTTGGCGGGAAAAATTCTCAATAGAAGACCTGGTCATAGCAACGATGAGGACTCTTTGATCAGCATCCACCTTCCCTTCGGATACCAGCCTAGCCGCTAGCCTAGAAAGAGTCCATGTTTTCCCGCTACCTGGCACCGCTGCGACCCCCATATAGCCGCCGGCATAGCTAATTGCCTCTTCTTGTGAATCCCTTGCTTTATAGAGCGTCATGATCTTTGTCCAGCCAGCGCTACATTGATAGTCTCCCAAAGTAGACCCTGATTCTCATGGCCAGTCTCAGAAAGTTGAGAATTCATTAGATAGACTTTTTGAGTCGCCCTTCTCACAAGGCCAAGCATAATCCTACGTAAGTGCTCCCGATTCTCTCGGTACTCATCTTGGTCTGACCAATGCTTTTCCGCTGGCCAGTCTTGATTGAAGACATAGGGATGTGTTAACGGCTGATAGATACGCGTATGCCATGCAGTATTTCCAATGTCTAGCAAGAATTGATAAGCGACCGGACGATCATGCATTAAGAATGTGTGGGCAGGCGCTAGAAATACCGCACTGTTGTTTTGCTCTTCCCAACTCTGCGGACTCTGTCCTTGAACTATTTCGTCCTTAAGGGTCTTGATGAATTCCAGTGAAATCTGGGAGTGATCGAATCCCACACGTTCTAAAGCTAGCCGGAATCTTTGAGCAGATGAAATAAAATCCCCAACAATTCTGCCACTTTCCAGATTTGAAGTAAATCTATACCCAGGTTGAGACAGCAAGCTCAAAAAGAGTTGAGATAGAAACACATCCAGTTTTAGATGAGGATTGCCAAGATAACGCTGGATGTATTGTCTGAGTTTCTCGTACTCATTCCCTGCCTTTTCACCGATGCGATCCTTAGTGACATCTGGAATAGAGTCAAATGGCAGAAGCCACTCAGAGTTCATGCCAATCTTATAGATATTTCCAACTAGCAAATGAGCCCTAACAATATCCAAATCACTTATAAAAAGTGAAAGCATATGAACAACTTCATCTTTTGTCGGTTTTTGTCCCCAGTCAGGGTGAGCAATGCAAATCAGGGCCAACAAACTTCTGCCAACTGGTTCATCCTGCATAGATCTAGAAGGACGACTAGAAACCCAGGGAATGCCTTTTCTGTCAAATCCGGAGGAAACCAAGTATCGAAGTGCATCTGAGAGAAAGGGGGCCAGGACTACTATTTCATGGGGTGGAACCTGTTGCTTGACAATAAGGTCTTCTACTATCTCAACGGTCGCTGAGACCATTTCGGGAAAAAACCGATTGTCAATAACCTCAACATTCTCTTTTGAAGGCGTTGGGTGGGAACTCTTAAATCTTCGCCCTGTCGTCAGAATGCCATCAATACTCTCTGCCAGTGAAGCCAATCCCTGAGATGTTGAATTGTCCTTGAACAATCTCTTCTCTGCACAAAGGCTCTTTAAAGCATATGCTGAGCTTGGAGAGGCACCAAGAAATTTCCGAATTCCTCCATCGGTGTCGTAGAGGATCAGGGATTCTTCCAGCCTTGGAAGAAGATCCTTCACAAATTCGTGGACGATGTAAGCATCCTCTTCGCTGTTCTCGTATATCAGATGCCTATATGCAGAAAGCACATATTCACGAATTTTGCTTTTCTGATCCCGCCATTCATTACTAATAATCTCCATTTGCAAAGAAAAATCTATGAGATTATTTTGTAAACAATATTGGCGGAATTTGCTTGCGACAGTTTGAACCTGCTCAAATATGCGCACCTGATGTGAATCATCGCCAGCAGCATAGGTCAACCTTTCAAGTATTTGTGTGTGTTCCCGCCCATTCAGTGCAGCTTTGTTTAGGTTGTCAATTATTTGGCTATATATTCGGTTTTGATTGATAGTAACTGTTTCAAAGAAGCCCTCTGCAATATAGAGCCTGGCAACTTGCGCCATAAAATACTCGGTGGTCTCCAAAGTTAAGAATACAGGCGGAGTGCTTTTTTCAAATCCATACTTACTGAACAGAGTGGGCCAGAATAAATCCAAGAGCCTCCTGGACAAGCCGGAAAACGTTAGTATGTCTACGTGGCTTAACCTGTTTGCGTTCTTGCTCTTTTGATATCTTTGGCCAAGCTGTCTGTGAGGAAGTAAAACCAAAACTCTCCCGACAAGCCTTTCCATTTCAGTAATGGCAAAGCTGGTTTTGCCAGAGCCATACGGGCCCTCGATAAATATAGATCTCCCCAACCCGCTATCCTCGCTGAGCATCACTCAAACTTCACATCTGGCAGGCCATTCACTATATCGACTGTCTGCACGCTCACGTTTATGACGCTAAGCAGCAAGTCCAGAATGTAGCTTGGCTTGCCCACTTCTTTTGCCCAGTCATTTGGATCGTTGGTAATACCACTATCTTTGTGAGTAACAATCTGATAACGCTCCATCACCCACTCAATAGCAGATTTTCCGTTTAGAACATATTCATAGGCTTTGGCAGGGATATTGGTAATCTTTATGTCTTTGTTGTAAATGATTGTGTCTTTCTTGTCTTTGGATGGGAAACGCATTTTAACCACACGATAATAATCATCTGGCATGCTTTGTCTTGTGATTTCAGGCTGGTGCACCACTACTCCATCATGAGCGGGCACTTGTTCATAATTGATATGTAGTTCGGCAAGCTGGCGGCCGGCTTTGCTAAGTGCCCAGAAAGTGCTCGCATCTTCAGCCAATGGTAGGCGAGGAAGTAGCATCCTCAGGTCATCGCCAAATTTATTGTGATAGCTAGGGCTATGCAAAACACCATAAGCATAATAAAAAATGTCTTCTTTGATGACCGCCTTTCCATATCGTCCTTGTGCCTGTTTCAAGATAAAGTCTGAAACCCCATCACGTCGAACAAACTCCGCATTGTCTGTATCAAATAAAGTTGGAGACTGACTGTCACGCTCCTCATAATAGTAGAGTGGAAAAACTTGAGTATCCCCGATCAGGTGAAAATCAGGAATACAATCCGTCATAATAACGGAGAATGGTTTCTTGCCTCCTGGTGCCGATATGCAAATTGCAAAGTTCTCTAAGTCTGGATGAGGGAAAAGTTTGTCTAGTTGACTTTTTTCTTCATTAAGATCTGCAGCAAAATAACTGTTCTGGCGAGCAAAGGGGCGGTACTGAGATTCTCTATAAAATTCAACCTTCTCAAGTATCAGCTTGTTCTCATGCGCTTTCTTGCGCCAATCCCGAGACCAACTCCCTAGACGACGATTCCTTTCAACTTCAGAGATTCTCCCTGAAGTGAGTAGTTCTCTCTGAGTATTGTAATGAGCAATTGTCTTTTTTATGTTTTCCTTTAATCGAGCAATCGAAAAATTATAGACCCAGATATCTCTGCTCGTGACCACTCCATTAGAATATGCGATAAAAAATGACTGACTATTTATGTCAAATTTCTTAGCTGCCGCAAGGGGTATTAATGTTTCAAAAATATCACTCCGCTGTCGAAGCCAATCGCCATGTTCATTGGGGCTGATTTCCTTCCACTTAATCTGAGCATTCGCGACTGAACCAAATTTGGCTATGATGCCTAGCTTTTCCTCTCGGGAGAGATAATCCCCGATGTCGTGGTAGTAAACATGGGCTTTTTTATCTACCTCGGCCTTGGGGTTCTTGACCAGCACCGTTATTGCAACGGGTGTGCGAGTGCCAGACCCAAATACATTCCCCCTTTCTTTTTTCCTTAATTCCCCACTAGTTCTAGCATTACCGCGCAAATTGAGTGTCCAAATGCTGCTGAATTCATCAGCTAGCACTTTACGAAAACCGTCGTGGGTATTGCTATCCAGCCATGAACCATTTGAAACAAAGGCAATTACTCCGCCGTGTTCTGGGTCTAGACGATCACTGGCCCAACGGAATGCCCTCATATAAGAGTCGTAGAGTGAGTGCTTATTGGTACCCTTAGCTGCCTTTGCATAAGTCTCAGCTATACGCTCATCTAATCTTTCGTAAACCTTGTTCTGCGCGTTATCGTTAGCTGCTCTTTGTCGTGCAGAATAAGGAGGATTGCCAACAATCACCCGAATGGGAGTTGTTTTCTGCTTTTGCACTCTCTCCGAATTTCGAGGGAAGACCGACATATCCATCAGGCCATCTTCGCCAGCAGTCACTTCTCCCAATTGAAAGCTATCCGTGAGCACGATGCCCTCAAAAGGCTCATACGATTCTTCAGTGTCTAACAAGTCATGGTAAGTATTCTCAACATTTACAGCTGCAATGTAATATGCTAGCAACACGATTTCATTGGCGTGAATTTCGCTGCGATATTTTCGGAGAAGGTCTTTGTGGTCAATTAGGTTGTTTTGTAACAAGCGAGTGATAAATGTGCCTGTCCCAGTAAAAGGATCGAGGATGTGAACATTTTCATCAGAGAGACTACGCCCAAATTCTTGCCTGAGTACCTCTTCCACAGAGTGAATGATGAAATCAACAACTTCTACAGGGGTATAGACAATGCCCAGCTGGTCCACCATGCGGGGAAATGCTGTTTTGAAGAATTTCTCATATAGCTCAACTATCACTCGCTGTTTGCCCTGAGCATTATCAATGCCGGCCACACGCTGTCTGACTGAGTCGTAAAAAAGCTGTAATGCCTCGGATTCCTCGGCCACTGTCTGACCGTGTAAAGCATCCAGCATCGATTGCATGGATTGGGAAACAGCATTGTTCTTGACAAAAGAGTAGTTATCAAACAATGCTTCAAAGATAGGCTGGGTAATCATGTGCTGAGCCAACATTTCAACAGCCTGAGGCTCATCAATGCTGGGATTGATATTCGCCTGCAAGCCCTTCAAAAAGGCATCAAAGGCAGAACGCTGCTCTTTGCGTTCCGCAATCAGGAATTTAATGCGCTCAATCTGCCGTTCAGCAATTTGGGCGACGTCTTTGGCCCATTGCTCCCAATAGAGGCGGTCACCCACCTTGTCCACCATGCGGGCAAACACAATGCTCTGTAACTCTTCAAACTGCCTCCGCAACAGGTGAGCTACATTGCCCACCTGGTATTCAGCGGAGTCTTCACTAACCTGATACGGCCGTCCATCATCCTGGTCAAAAATAGTTTCTGGCCTGCCGACTAAAATCTGATTGGGACGGGTTTTGTTGAGATCGATTTTGTTGATCGTGGCGTTAAAGCGGTCATCATGTGCTCTTAGAGCATTGAGAACCGTCCACACTACCTTGTATCGCTCATTGTCATCCAAGGCCTGGGCGGCATCCACCTCTGGAGGTACGACAACGGGAATGATGATGTAGCCATATTTCTTGCCAGGGGATTTGCGCATCACCCTGCCAACAGACTGCACAACATCCACCTGGGAGTTGCGAGCTGATAGAAACATCACTGCATCCAACGAGGGCACATCTACTCCCTCGCTCAGTACACGAACGTTAGTCAAGATGCGACATTCATTAGCATCGCCGGTTTCCTGGAGCCAACCCAGCATCTCGTCTCTCTCAGGAGCACCCATCGTTCCGTCAATATGGCGTGCGTGGATGCTGACCATCTCTTCTTTCTTTTGAGGAGGCAGCGCGTTTAAATACACATCAGCCATATCGTTATAGGTGCTTGTAATCTTTCTAGAAACCTTGATACTCTGGGTGAAAGCGACAGCCCTCCGCATCGGCTCAGGGTCAGCATTCTTGGTAATACCCTGATCCCCCAAGAACTGCTTAGAGAGTGCGTTGATTGTGCCAATTAGTTTTGAAGCATCGTCAGCGTTGATTTCCGATTTTTCATCAGTAATCATTTGCCAAATCGCTGGAGGAACATCTTTGTTATCCACAGTGAGAATTAAGACCTTGTAATCCGTCAATAAGTCCTTTTCTACCGCTTCGCCAAAACCAATTCGATAGATCTCCTCACCGTACACCTTGGAATCATCCATTGACCACAACAAAGCATCAGCCTGTGACGCCTTGCTTTTGCTGTCATCACTATACAGGCGAGGAGTTGCGGTCATGTAGAGCCGCTTTTTCGCCTTTATTAAGTTTTTGTCATGCACCTTCACAAAAGCGGATTCATCCTCATCAGCCAACTTGACACCTGTAGTGCGATGAGCTTCATCACAGATTATGAAGTCAAACTCCTCGAAGCCATCCCGCAATAAGACCTTCTGGGCCTTGGAGATTACATCAATTGACTGATACGTAGAGAATACAACCGTCATTCCTGGCAGGTTCTTATCTCGTATCTGCCTAAACTGAAACAATATATCGTTTGTATCTGTTGATGCAGGGAGTGCTAAATCTATGACACTGAAGGTGTCAATATCCGCATTTCTATCTTTTTGCTTTGTGACTTTGGGGTCTGAGCATATAGCAATTGCATTGATGGGCTGATTGGCATCTGTCATCCAGGCTCTCAGGGTTTGCCCCAGCAAGGCAATACTGGGCACAAGGAATAGGACTGTTCCCTGACCCTTGGTCTCATGTTCTGCAATACGAAGGGAAGTCAGGGTCTTGCCTGTACCACAAGCCATAATCAACTTGCCACGATCTGCGGTTTTGTAATATTCGTGGGCTTTGTCTAATGCAGTTTGCTGATGCTTGAACAGTTTCTTTGGAGCAGTACGAGACAGTTCGCCATGTACTCCCTCATCAAGCTTTTGCCAGTCTACAGGAGCCTGGCTTAGCTCATACAAACTTAAACGACTAACTGGCGGTTTCTGATTTCTAATAGCTTCTGTAGCGTTCTTGCTCCATTTATTTGTCGTGGAAATCCATAAGCGATGAGAGAACGCCTTGGTTAAGAGTTTGTCATCCTTAAACTCACGGCTGGAAGTGGAAAGAAAGGTATCAACTGCTGCCTTATCAATGCCAGTATCTTGGTCAGAGAATTTGCACTGAATTGCCCAGTACTCTCCTTCAACCGTCAAGGCTACAAGATCAATACCTGCATCAATACCGCCAAGATCGGCTCGATAAGGGAATTCTGACCACAGCCAGACTTTGCTAAAGCGGTCAGCATAAGTGCGGTCGGTAAGCAAGTAAGCTTGCATCAATCGCTCAAAGCGATCTCCCTTATCCCGTTTGCTGAAAGCTAACTTTCGATGTTTGTCTAGGATGGTTTTGAATGACAAGATGATTCCCTCAGATGCTGGATGCGTCCAAAAGAATTATACATTTTCTCGCTCTCTTGCATGTTGTGCAAACCCAAAGCCCCCAAGTTAGTTATAATTAAGGCATCAACTTCGATAGATTCTTTGGGATTTGGCATAGTCTAGGGCAAGAAATTACCCTTAGAAAACAGAGTTAAATGCGGGCGTCGCCAAGTGGTAAGGCATCAGCCTTCCAAGCTGACATTCGCTCAAACTCTTAGACGAACAGTCAAAACCTCAAAAATCACCCGTAGAAAGGTGGTTTTTGTGTTTAACGAAGACTTCTCCCAGCAGAAAAAGGCATCAGCTTCGGTACTGCTTGAAGAGGCGTATGCGGACTTTATCCTGTCTCGGCAAGCCATGTTGTGTCGCCCTCGGACTGTCCAGTTCTATGAATTTACTTTGAATAAATTTGTGGGCTGGCTGGCAGGGCAGGGAGTGGAGCAGGCTGATGAGATTTCTGCTCGGCATGTCAGGGCGTATCTCTCTGATTTGGCTGGGCGCGATTTGACTGATACTTATATCCATAGCCACGCAAGAGCAATCCGCACATTCGTTAGATTCCTCTATGCTGAGGACTATCACCCAGGTGAGATCAAGTTCCAAATGCCTGCAATTGCCAAGCGGCGTCTCCCTGTGTTGAACTCGGATGAACTACGCAAGGTTGTTTCGGTATGCAGCAACCCCCGCGATTTGGCTTTAGTGCTCTTGATGGCTGATACGGGTGTCCGGCGGGCAGAGCTCTGTGCGCTCAATTGGGGCGATGTGGATATTTCTAGAGGGACTATTTCAATTCGTGAGGGCAAGGGTGGGAAAGCAAGAACAGTAATCGCTGGCGTGAGAACCAGACGGGCATTGTTGAAATACAGGAGGCTTGTTGCCTCGGAACCGACCTCCCCTGTGATTCAAACTAAATCTGGCGGCAGGATGACACACGGCGGATTGCGTTCTGCGTTGTTGCGACTTGGAGAGAAGGCAGGCGTTCACTTGTCTCCACATACTTTGAGGCGCACATTTGCTACGCTCTCTCTTCGAGCAGGGATGAATCCGCTGCATTTGCAAGGATTGCTGGGGCATGCCTCTCTGGAGATGACCAATCATTATGTGCATATGCTGGATGAGGACTTGCAGGTTGCTCATCGCTCTTTTGGGCCGATAGACAATCATCTATAGTCCCCCCTGGAACCTCAAAAAGGGGGCCGCTCACTAAAGGCATACCCGGCTTGTGTGCTGCTCAGACTTTAGTTAATATATCTCAAACGGTTGTCGGAGGGATAGGTTTATGACAAGGCGTGAGAAGAAATGCTGCATCTGTGACAAGCGCATCACAGCTCAATTCTGGGTATGCAAGGACTGTGAAAAACAACACGGCTTAGCCGATGCTTCCTCTGGAAAGCAGAAAAGACCTTCAGAATGGCCAGAGTGGGCTAGGGATTTGTATAACCAAGCCCAGAGAGAATACTATAGGGTGCACACAAAAGGGGAAGGCGCAGCCTTTCAGTACGATGATGAAACCGGTGGTCTTGCCAATGCCGATCCACTCGATGAGTTTGACGATTCGGAAGGATAAGCGGAATGCTTGGCTGCATAAGAGAGAGATTAAAATTGCGCTTGCTACGGGTAATTATTGACCAGTAAAAGTGCCTACGAGTAATAGATTTTCAACTGTAGTAGGTAAGAGGGACACAAAGTGATTAACTTATTTGTGACTGCAAGCAGTCTAAGACAACTAGTAAGAAGTACCAACAAGTCTTTCTCTTTCAACTGTGAGAAGAAGTATTTTACAGATGAATTAATCGTCTTCAGGGTGCCTTTTGGGCACCCCCATACGCAGCGGTTCATTCGAACCGCCTGTGTATGGCTAAATATTCTTTTTTATAACCTAGTTGGCTAATAGTAGCAAAATCTTGATTTCAACCTCATAAGTAAGTAGGTATTGATTGCTTCACAGCTTGTTACCTACTTTTCCCTATACAACTTTTCGATCGACAATCTGTCTTTTTAGGCCTCGATGACCGAAGCGGGGTTTGTTACGTCTTATTTCAGGACAAGCTCATTGGTGAGGAGTAATCAAAGAGGGGGTTCGTGTCTTTTATTGAACGCTAGAACAAGGAGGAGTTTTATGCAAGAGATGACCAATAACACGATCATTAGGAAACGCTTTTGGGACAAGGTTCAAATTGGCGAAGAGAATCAATGCTGGAACTGGACAGGAGGTCGGCAATCAAAGGGTTACGGTTCTTTTGGGATTGGCAATGGAAAGACTGCTTTATCGCATCGGGTAGCTTATCAACTGACGAAAGGTGCTATTCCTGATGGCCTTTTGGTCAGGCATCGGTGTGATAATCAGCTATGTTGCAATCCAGAGCATCTGGAGTTGGGCACTGTTGCTGATAATAATCGAGATGCAGTGGAACGCGGGAGGACTGCGACAGGTGAACGCAATGGAAGAGCGAAATTGACACAAGAACAAGTGCTGGAGATACGCAAGTTGCATAAGGCCAAGCGGAAGAGGATCCGTGAGCTGGCCAGATTGTATAAAATGCATCCCAACTCAATTTCAAATATTCTCAAGGGTCGTTACTGGAACTTCCCTGAGGTTCAGTAACGCTACGTTTCCTTGGTTCTTAGTTGACTTGCGCATAAACTCTCATTAATAAACTTGTCGTATGCTCACTTTTTATCCATGGATACGGTCTTTAGGTGGGAGCACGGAGCTTGTCAATAGGATAGTGGCTATATATAATGCACTCAGTCTTCTTGCTATCGGGCGGATAAGTGAACCCACTCATAAAACTGCAAGATAATGAATTTCTACTTAGGAGTCTGACTTGTCCATAGATTGGCTGTTTGTTTTGCTTGCGGCAGGCCTTTTACCGGTTCTGTTGTTTTTAGCTTTGGTGTTTTTGGTATTGGGCTATTCAGGCCGGTTGGGATGGGTGATTGTTAGAGAGGTACACAGGCGCAGCGCAGTAGTCACTGGTTATCTGTGTTTGATCTTGGCTATTGTGACTGTAAGTGGGCTGATGGCGCTCTTTCCATTAATGGAGGAGAGTCAAGAGCTAGCAATGTCACAAGTACCCAGTGACACCCCTATAATAGCTCCCACGGAACCGATAATCGTTAATACCCCCACTGTAACTCTTGACCCATTAAGTTTGGTGTTGGGAACTTCAGTGGATTTGCTTTCTACATCTGCTGTTGATGTGACGCCTACGCCCACGCAGATGTCGTTGGATGCCAGTAGGGAATGCGGCTTAGAGTTCAACCCCCCTTGTACCTATACATTGCGAGGGGAGACGAGTGTGCTTGCCGTTGCTCGTTCAGTTACTGGACAGGATGCGCTGGCGGCAGAATATGCTGGCCTGATCCGGACTTTGTTGCGGGATAACTATGGCTACATTGGACCTTTGACTGCTCAAATGAGGGTACCCGACTTGGCGATACCCCTGGATGTTGAATTTTTTAGGTTCCATTTTTCTGACGCGGGATGGGATGTTTGTCTTGAGCCGCCAACTGTGGTGCCCTGCCTGTATCAGGTTGAAGATGACTTTGTGGTGCTTGATCAGGAACGCGCCTACCAAGCGATTGCTTTTGAATTGTTCCCAAGAGTCAGCAATGCAGCAAAATGCATCCGTGAAGCAAACACCTATTTACACAAAGGCGGAAACGTCTACGTTCCTATAGAGATACAACCCGGTATTACACTGATTATTCCGGATATTTCTGCGCCTGGGCGGGAGAGCTGCCGGAACTAGACTGTATTGCTGTTTTTCTGCTAGAGTTCAAAGCCAGCCTTGCAAGCATAGAAGGTTGGTTTTATACTAGCCAAACGCTCCTGCCAGAGGTGGAAAATTCCCGGGGGTATCTCAAGTCTATTCATCTTGAACTAAATAGGGGTAGCCGATGGCCGGTGCATCACACTCCCAAGGGGGCATACTCAAGGAAAGTGAACTTGAATTTCTTGACATTGACCGGATCAGGATTATTGACGAAGCCTTGCAGTCGATCGGAACCTTTGGCGAAGTACGCTTGATCGTTGATAAGAATCGGCTGCGGTTTATTGTGTGCCAAACCAGCTTTGATGCTCTGGAGCTAAAGCCAGGGCAGATAAAAAAGGTTTGATAAAAGCATGGCCGCTCAATGGTATGTCTTAAGGAGCGCTGCACACAAAGAGAACATTCTCTATAAGCAGTTAGTCTCCAGGCGGGTTGAGAGCTTCCTCCCTAGGCTAAGAGTAAAACCCGTAAACCCACGGGCTGCCAAGTGGAGGCCGCTTTTCCCGAATTATCTGTTTGTAAGAATTGATCTGCAGGAAACTGGGAGTTCTTTCTTTGATTATCTGCCTTTTTCTCAGGGGTTGGTGGAGTTGGGTGGGGAAGCCGCGGTAGTAACTAGTTTGGCGATTCAATCAATACGGGATTCTTTAGACGAAATCAATGCAAAGGGTGGATTGGAATTCAACCGTTTGGCGCCTGGTGATACGGTACAAGTTACAGAAGGCCCATTCCGCGGATACCACGGTATTTTTGATATGAAGTTGAGTGGTGCAGAGCGTGTCCTGATTTTGCTGAATATATCTCGTGGAAAACAGATACGCACCGAGCTGCCGGCGGGAGCAGTGCGCAAGAAATAAGAGCGTAACTCGCTATTTGTCCGGTTTTTCACCGGCCTGTTTCCGACTTGTTGGCTAACTCTTGTTTTTGTTGACTAGTTGCCTTTATAGTGAATGTGCTGTTTGTGGTTGCGAATTACCCCCTCTAATTCGCAATCAGCCCCGGCCTCATTTTGAGGCCGGGTTTTTGTTTCCATTGCCTGCTTCTAACCAGCTGGCAATGGTGGGCAGACCCCTGATTAGTAGATCTTTAATCTCATTAGCTGTGCGTTCGAACCGTTGCAAGGACTGCCCGATGGGGTCTTCTATATCGAATTCTTCACCAATCAGTTCTGACAGCTGATAAACACAATCCCGCTTTTCTGGGAATTCTATTTGGAGTGCTTCTTTATGCCCGCTCTCCATGGTAAGGATGAGATCTGCCTCTGCGATGAGCGCGGCAGACACGATCCTCGAGCGATGCTGGCTGATGTTGATATTGCGAGCCTGCATGGCGTTAAGGCTGCCGGCTGCAGCCGGCAGCCCTGGTTGCCCCCAGGTGCCGGCGCTTTCGATGTGCCAATTGGATGCAAAGGATTTTGATACCGCCAATTCTTTTAAGAAGCCTTCGGCCATGGGAGAGCGGCAGATGTTGGCGGTGCAGATTAGAAGAATGCGCTTCATTCAGGTTACCTTGCCATATTGAAAGCAAGTAGTATACTTTGTAAGCTACTAAGTTAGAGGTGGGAAATCCCAGCGCGGTAGCAGCAAAACAACCCTAACCGAATAGGCAAACAGCAATCCGCGAGGGGATTCGTTGGACGACTTGTCTTAGCTGATTCCGCTTGCTCTGCTGCTTGGAGCTAAGTGCGATTGCCTGTCTCAAACAGCCCCGTGTATGTCGGAAGGGCGGAGCCTGCTTGGTTAGGTTAGTTACGGGATACGGATGAGAGTCTATTGGCGATAGGGGCCAAGATGGTAGCTGTAAGACGGAAGAAAACATCGAAAACAGCAAGATCCTCGTTTGAAGCAAACATTCAAAATGCGGCCATCCCGCGCCTTTCCGGCAATTACAGGAGGCGGATGTGGCTGCTTATGTTTGCTGCGGACTTGCTGGGTTTTCTACTTACTGTGGGGGCTGTGTTGCTGATTAACCAGATTGTGCCGCTGTTCAGGCCAGATTTGGATGATTTGAAATATTTGGTGGTGGTGGTGCTTTGTTGGGGCTTCTTGGTTACCAGCCGGCTGTACCCTGGAGTGGGTGTTAACCCGGCGGATGAAATAAAACTAGTGACCCAGTCTGTCAGTTTGGGCATATTGATTGGGCTAGCCATATTCACTGCGTTTGATGTTGGTTGGGTGGCCAATGGCCTTGCCTTTGGACTTGGCTGGGCGGGCACAATATTGTCTGTGGTGCTTTGCCGCTGGGTGATTAAGATTTTTGCCACCCAGATGAATGTGTGGGGAGAGCCTGTGATTGTAGTGAGTAAGGGTCCTGCTGCAGAGGAGTTGGCGGATTATTTTCTCAAGCGCAGACGACTGGGGCTGGTTCCCGTGAGAATTATGGCAGATTTGGCTATGCTAGGTGGCCTCCAGGAAGATCACTATCTCAAAAAGAAAATTTATACGGCAGTTGTTGGCCATCTGCCAGCTTTCAACCTGGATGCCTCCACGGTGAGGAAGCTCTCTGCAATGTTTAAAAATGTCATATTTATTTCCAGCGATTTGTTTATAGGCACTTCGGTTCAAATCCGAGACTTGGAAGGCTTGCTGGGCTTTGAAGCAAGCAGGAATATTTTAACCCAAAGCGAGCTTGTTATAAAACGCCTAATGGATGTTGTCCTCGTGGTGGTTTCAAGCGTCGTTACGATGCCAATCTGTATTGTTGTTGCGTTATTGATTCGACTAGAGGGGCATGGCCCCATCTTCTATATGCAGGAACGGATTGGCTTGAATGGACAGAAGTTTAAGATATTTAAGTTCCGCACAATGGTATCAGATGCTGAGCGACAATTGCAGGACTATTTGAAAAACAACGCAGATGCACGACGTGAATGGAGAGAAAGTCAGAAATTGCGGCGGGACCCTAGGATCACGCGAATAGGCAGGTGGCTGCGTAAATGGAGCTTAGATGAGTTGCCCCAAGTGTTGAATGTTTTAAAGGGGGAAATGAGTTTGGTAGGCCCGCGGCCAATGTTAGAGAATCAAGTCTCAGTTTATGGGACCAGAATTAAGATGTACATTACTATGCGTCCAGGGCTTTCAGGGATGTGGCAAGTCTCCGGAAGAAATAAAACCACTTTTGAGGAGCGCGCTGATTTCGATAGCTATTATGTTACGCATTGGTCTATCTGGCTAGATTTATATATATTGTTGAGAACGATTTGGGTCGTTGCGCGGAGGGATGGAGTATATTAATTCCTTGGCTCCTGTAGAATTATCAAACAATATCGAGGCTTTAGTTTTCTGGAGGTATGCAACAATTGAACATCCGCTACGGTGTCTTCGAAAATGAATGGGAAGAATATCCAGGATATATACAGGATTTGGTGTGCGCATCTGAAGCGAAGAAAATCTGTGATATAGGCGGAGGAGCAAATCCATTATTAGATATTGAATTCGTTGTGTCTCGTGAATTGGAATATACAGTGCTTGATATTTCCAAGGAGGAACTTGATAAAGCGGACAGAAGGTATAACAAATTATGCAAGGATATACAAGAAGAACCGTTCCTCTCTAAAGAGAAATACGATTTGGTTATTAGTAGAATGGTCGCTGAGCATGTAAGAAGCGGGCACACTTTCCATAAAAATGTTTTCTCTATACTTAACTCAGGTGGCTTAGCTGTTCATTTCTTTCCCACTTTATGGGCTCTTCCGTTTCTGGTTAACAAATTGCTTCCTGATGATTTTTCCTCTGTCTTACTCAATCTGTTTGCCCCACGGAATCGCATACAGAATGCAAAATTCCCTGCTTATTACGATTTGTGCTTTGGGCCTACTTCTAAAATGCTAAAGGAGTTTAGTGCTTTGGATTATGAGGTGGTTGAATTTTGTGGATACTTTGGAAACAACTATTGGCGGCGAGTGCCGATATTAAATAGTGCTCATCAAGCCTTTTCGCGGTTTTTGTTTAGATTCCCCAATCCCCATCTTACAAGCTACTCCCGCGTTACGTTGCGGAAACCATTTTCCTCTTGAATGTATTGCATTTGAAATCTCACCCTAAATGCGCCCAGTTACCACTCAATGTTTCATCAAAGTGTCTCATTTTATGGTAGAGCTTAGAAAAAGACTCTCTCAAGCTTTGGCACATACCGCACTACTTGGCAAATTACTTCGGTGGCCATTATCTCTGCTGCCAGATAATATTTCGTTGCCAATACTAACTGGCCCGTTACTTGGAACGAAGTGGATACTACATTCAAGCATTTATGCTTGCTGGTTTGGAACTTATGAACACCAAAAGCAGAATTCAATTGCAAAGATGGTTGAGCCTGGAACGGTATTTTATGATATCGGAAGTAATGTGGGTTTCTATACATTACTAGCCTCAACTCTGGTAGGAGAACGCGGGAAGGTATTTTCTTTTGAACCCCTTCCCAGCAATCTATTGTTTCTACACAGACATTTGGCACTCAATTGCACCGAAAATGTGATTGTAGTTGAAGCGGCTGTGTCTGATGCCAGCGGTCAAGCACGTTTTGCCAATGGACCGCGCGGGGAGATGGCACATATCTCCCCTACAGGATCCTTGCTTGTTCAAACAGTAAGCTTAGATAACCTCTTTATACAAGGAAGTATTTTGCCGCCTAATTATATAAAGATTGATGCAGAAGGTGCTGAATTGCAGATATTACAGGGATCTCGGATTGTTATTGAGCGGACTAGACCGGTCATTTTTTTGGCTACTCATGGCCATCATTTAGCTGCTGCTTGCTTGAAGTACCTCAATGGTTTTGGGTATCAGATTGGGATTATCGATGGTTTAGAGAATGAATATATTGCATTCCCAGGTAGAATATGAGTTTCTTTCAGAAGATAATTGCAGGTAATTTTGTCTATTTGCTTGTAAACACTTTATTTTTTTTGTTTATTACTCCTATTTCAATACGCGTGATGGGAGATGATTTTTTTGGTGTCTGGTCTTTGTTGAATGCCTTGGTAATAGTTTCAGTGGGAGGCACATTGGGCGTTGGAACAATTGTAAACAAAATGGCCTCAGAAGCTCCTAACGGTGATGCTAGCACAAATTATTACAACAGGATCATTTCATCGGCTTTTTTGGTTGCCTCAATGGCTTCATTGCTGGTTGGGGGCCTGGGGTTTGGTTTTAGAGAAGTTTTTGTAAAACATGTCACAAATAACCGGGAGTTACAGCTTCAACTAGCAATGGCGATTCCCGTTCTATGTGTTGCAGTATTGCCTAGATTTCTAAGCCAAGTAATAGTTGGTTTTTTGCTTGCACAATTTGCAAATCGTAGAGTTCGCCAAATTGAAACCGTTTCTATGATGGCTCTCTGGATTGGTGGAATATTACTTGCTTCATACAGCAAGAATGCATTAATAGCATCAATCTGGATATTGATTGTTATTGCCCTAAGCTTAATATGGTACTTTCGCGAATTATATAGACTTCAGAAGTTTGAATTTTATTTAGATCTGGCTTTATTAAAGCGGATTCTAAATTATGCTAAGTTCACCTCTTATGAAAGTATAGCAAACATTGCCTTCGCCCAATTTGACCGTGTTTTGATAGGTGCTTTTCTGGGCATACCGCTGGTAGGTGTATATTCAGTTGCAACAAGCATCGGCCTGCGAGTACCATTGGTTGTAGGACAAATTACCGAAATCCTTTTGCCCTACGCAAGTAAAAAAAGTGTACAGAAGAATTACTCGCGACTATTCGTCGTTTTTAGAAAAGCATCAAGAGCTGTTAGTCTTTTGGTTTTTTGCCTAGTTGGCATCTTGGCCTTGTGGATGGCCGAGATTCTGTCTGCTTGGATATCGCCGGAGTATGCTCAGGAATATGGCTTTGTCTTTAGTTTGGTTGTCGCAGCCTATGGCTTAGTGGGGCTTGTTCGTGTCGGTCACCAGACGGTCGTTGGTATGGGCATGATGCGGTTTAGCTCAATACTTTATACATTTGCAGTGGTTTTAACCCTTGCTGTATTAGCATGGGCATCCAGCTTAATTGGTCTTGTTGGTGCAGCCCTTGCAAATTTCAGTATGGGAATTCTTTTGTTTTACAATTTGAAAACCTACAGCGTTCTTGGCGATAGTAGTTTTATAAGATCTGTAAAAAACATGGTTTTTGATATTGGGTTAGGTTTATGTACTTGTTTGATAATCCCATTTTTGACGGTTTTTGCACCATCAGTTTTAATGAAGTTTATTATTACCCTATTTATTTTAGGCGTGGCTCTTCTTTTTATCTTGAAAGATAAACATTTATATGTTTATGGGAGAGCTTAAAGCTTAGATATGCCCAACATGGCGAGAAAAATACTCCAAATTCGCAAGCTTTTACAGGCCTTGAGTAATTCTTTGTGGCGCAAGGCACTTCGGCATGGCGTTGTCCCATCTGTAGAGCACACAAAGGTTCTTCAGGGGCTTCCAGAAATTAAATGTGTAGTAGATGTCGGAGCGAATCGGGGGCAGTTTGCGTTGTTGGCTCGGAAATTTTGGCCGAATGCAATTCTCTTCTCTTTTGAACCACTAAGTGAACCTGTAGAATTGTTTCGTAAAATTTTTTATGGCGATGGCCGCGCGCATATTTATCTGAATGCCATTGGTACTGCGAAAGGTAATATGCTCATGCATGTATCTAAAGCAGATGATTCTTCTTCGCTGCTCCCAATTACTGATTTGCAGGCAGAAATATTTCCAGGAACAGAAGAAAGAGAGCAACGCGAAGTACGGGTGCTTCCGTTAGGCGCCGTGTTAACTTCAGCTCAAATTGAGAAACCAGCTCTCCTCAAGATAGATGTTCAGGGCTCTGAGCTAAATGCGATTAACGGCAGCCAGACTCTTATACAGTGCTTTGAGTATCTTTATGTTGAATGTTCTTTCATGGAACTGTATGAAGGACAGGCTACTGTCAATCAAGTATTTTTAACAATCTTGAAAGAGGGCTTTTCTTTAATAAGTATTCACAACCTCACCCATGATAAGTTCGGCCGCGCAATTCAAGCTGACTTTTTGTTTAAACGGGGGACTGATGGGAGACAATAGGGATTTGAAGCATCTAGTTGTTATATGTCCGCATTTGACTTCGTACTTGGCTCCTGTGTTTATTGCCTTGGCTGAAAACAATTTGTTTGCAATTGATGTATTTTGTGGCCCAATTCCCAAAGATATGGGATTTGTTAATCTTCAGCCTCAAGATTCTACTGTTATTCGATTTCATCAGGGTTTGACGAACTCCTTGTTTGGTAGAATAAAATCTAATCTGCATTTTCTGTCATTTCTTTATCAAAAAAAACCAGACATCGTACTTGCATGGGTGGACACAAAAAAAGCTAGTTTTTGGTTTACTTTGTTGCTTGGGAAATTACTTCGCATACCAGTGTTCTCAAGGGGGCATGGGGCCTTCAAAAGAAGGAAGGCGAAGCTCTTGCATCAAATCGCTTATCAACTTATCCTGAGACTGTCTCATTCGTATGTTTGTTATACAATCGGCGTCAAACAGAGTCTGATGTCATGGACACATAATCCCCAAAAACTGTTGGTTGATCATAATTCGATGCACAACGGTTACCCGATTCTGCCTGCTCAAAAGCATGGACAAGAACAAGGGCTACTTTATCTCGGTAGACTTCGCGGCAATTGTGGTATAGAAATCTTGATTGATGCCGTAAAAAAATATAACAGTGAAAATGCAGTACAAGTTGATTTGCACATTATCGGGGGCGGTCCACTGTCAGGTTATGTTAAGAATCAGCTTAAACATGTTCCTCAAATTCACTATTATGGAGAGCTATTTGATCAGGAGAAGATTTCAATAATATCAAAGGCTTGTCGCTGGGGCGTTGGCCCTGGGTTTATGGG
This sequence comes from Anaerolineales bacterium, assembly GCA_019637805.1. NCBI lineage: Bacteria > Bacillati > Chloroflexota > Anaerolineae > Anaerolineales > Anaerolineales bacterium. The sequence continues at coordinate 1,156,247 of JAHBVB010000001.1, forward strand.
CTTAAATGTTGTCCATATGATGTCATTGAGTCTCCCTGTTTTGACGCATTGTCAGTTGGACTTGCACATGGGGCCAGAGCCCGAATATTTAAAGCATCAGAGAAATGGTTGGCTAATGCCAGAACAAAATTCTATCGATGGCTTGCTGTCAGCAGTAAATTCGATATGGGATCTGAGTCCGGAAGAGACAAAGAAGATGCAATCGAATGCATTCAAGACCTATCAAATGCTATCCGCGCCTCCATACTATGAAAGACTAGCCCGTATTCTGTTAGAAGAAGCTGATATCGACTCTTTATTAGATGAAGGTCAGTGGTCATTTTGAGAAACAAGAAGAGAATACTAATTCACGATTACGGCGGTTTTTCTTTTATATTTCAGTTATCTCACACGTTAGCCTCTCGAGGTTATGAAGTCATCCATGTCTACTGTGACTCAAATAATAAAACTGGCTTTATAGGCCGAGACAGCCTGCCAAGCACGGTGAAGCTTGTGAAACTAGGTGTGACTGGAGGCTTGAAAAAGGACCGTTTTTTTTTGCGGTGGATCCAAGAAAACCAATATGCCAACAAGTTGATAAGTGTTATCAAGTTGTATAAGCCTGATATTGTCTTCTCTGCAAATTCTCCACTTGATGTTCAGCGTCGTCTAGCTTCCTCTTGTAAGAAGCATAATGCTAAATTTGTTTATTGGCTACAAGACTTGATTGGGATAGCTACACATAAAGTTCTCACGCAGAAACTAGGGTGGCTTGGAAAACTTATAGCTGCGTATTATATAGGCGTTGAAAAGCGTAGCCTCTTGTTTAGTGATGCCATTATTGCCATTTCTCCAAACTTTAGTATTTATCTGAGAAAGTTGGGTATTGATAAGAAGAAGGTATTCTTTATTCCCAATTGGGCCCCCCTTAATGAAGTACGTTTAATAGGTAAGGCAAATACTTGGTCGCAGAAGCACGGTTATTTGGATAAGTTTTGCTTTGTATATACAGGCAGCTTGGGCTTCAAACACGATTTAGGGGTGATTGTTGACTTGGCCGAACGTATTGCGAAGTATAGTAATGCTAAGATAATTATTGTTGGTGGTGGGGCTGGATTTGAATGGGTTAAAAACAATATCGTCAATCAGCACAAAAATATTGAAGTGCATCGCTATCAGTCTATAGAACAGTATGCTGAAGTATTAGCGACAGCCGATGTGCTTTTTGGATTTATTTCTTCGGATGCAAGCCAATTCGCGGTGCCTTCTAAAATTCTGAGTTATCTTTGTGCTCAGAAACCGATTTTGTATCTTATACCCCCTGATAACTATGCTGCAAAAGTGCTTGTTAGGAGTAGGGCCGGCCTGGTGATTCCGCCTTCTCGGGTAGATCTTTTCCTGAATGCGGCTGAGAGAATGATTAAAGGTGAAACATTGGCTCTGGATCTTGTCAAGAGCTATGAATTTGCTAAAAGACATTTTGAGATAAACAAGGTATTTGAAAGGTTTCAAAAGATGCTCACTAGCCTGGGCGAGGAAAACTAGCATGTTGAGCAAGGGCCTATTTATCGGTGGAACTACTGTTTTGTGTTTTAATTTTGTCAGGGTTTTTGGCTTGTCGATCTCTGATTGGCTATTTTTTGCAACATTAGTTTTAGTGTTCTCTGAAACATTGTTTTCAAACAGCGTAGAAGCCAGTTTCTGGTATAGGAATAAATTTATTGGACCGGCTGTTTTGGTCTTCTTGGGTGCAACAATTTCGCTTGTGCATTCTAAGAGCATACCCATTGCTATAACGGAATTAGTTCAGCAGATATTTGTCGTAACAATCTTTGTCTCTCTGATATGGATTCTGGTGCAGCGCGGTTTCTCCGAGGCCATCGTAATGGCCCTCGTGATTTCAGGCTTCTTGGCTAGCGTGGTAGGTGTGGTCGATTTTATCTCTGGTAGCAGGATCGGACCAATTATTTCTGCAACACCTGAAATCCAGCTCTGGGGTCGGTATGCTGGACCATTAGGGCACCCTAACAAGTTTGGCTACTTTCTCGTCTTATCCGCGATATTGACGATGGCCCAATCTTTTAGACCCGATTCTACTTTGGCACGAAGGATATTACTTGGTTGTGCTTTACTTGTGCAAGTTATCGGGGTGTTCATAAGCGGATCCGTTACTGCCTACCTTGGATTCGCTTTTGCTCTTTTGGGAATGCTCATTGCATTTGGTACGTCTAGACTCTTCGCTACGCTCTTCTGGGGAGTAACACAATTTCTGGCGGTCATTGCGTTGATTTGGGTTTCTTGGAATATGTTCCAACCCCCCAGAAATTTTGCTGTTGGTTTTGATTTGCCGAATTTGGGCGGTTCTGCGATCCAAAGAGTTCAAGGCATAACTGCAGATTCGAGGCTCCTTCTTATTAAAGAGGCAATGAGGCAGATATTTCCTGTGCCCTTTATTGGTGCTGGTTACGATCAGCTTTCGACATCAGGGATTGGTAGCTTTCTCAGGGAAATTGATGGAACCGTTCATAACGTATTTTTACAGATTCTTTATACGGGCGGTATTTTCGCCTTTGTGGGATGGGTTGCTATACATCTACAGGTGGGTATCTATTCGATATCAATCCTGCATAAAGATAAAAATAGAACTACATCTTACATGGTTCTCGGACTTGCTATTGCCGTCCTGTCCATGTTTGTCATGGATCAATTTCAAGATAGTATTTACCATCGAGAGAAATGGCTGGTAATTGGTTTATTGGTTGGCCATGTTTGGCGCATGCCTAAGTTAAACGATGCGAAATCTCGCCTTGTCCTGCCTGCCTAAAGAGGAGTAATATGTTGAATCAGCAAAGTGGCGATTTTAACTACAGGCTGTATCTTGGTGTTTTGCGTAAAAAGATACATATTCCTCTGCTTATAGCCATGCTATTGGCACTTTTTGCCTACATAGTTAGCAATTTAGTTACTCCCTGGTTCGAGGCCAAGACAACGATTTTGGTAAATGAACAGACAACAGTTGCAACAAACGAATATAACGCAATTCTTACGAGCGAGCGTTTGGCACGTACTTATTCTGAGCTTCTTCTTGCTAGGCCACTGTTAGAAACCTTGCGGGCAGAATTTGGGCTAGGAGAGGAACTTGAGACCCTAAAAAGCAGTATTCGCATTCTCCCAATACCCAATACTCAGCTAATTGAGATCAGGGTTTTAAACAGAGATTCTGAGCTTGCAGCTCTAATAGCCAATTCATTAGTGGAACAGTTTGTTATTGAAAACAGAGCCATGCAGCAATCAAGATTTGTCGAATCAAAAACTACTCTTGAGCATCAAATTGCCGAGCAGCAGCAATTTGTGAATCAAATTCAACTAGCCCTTGGTGCTCTTGATGAAACTGAAGAAACTCAAGCTGAAAGGTCTCGCCTGGAAGGACTGCTCAGCCAATATCGTCAGTCGTACGCACAGTTGTTACAGAGCTATGAGCAGCTTAGGCTTGCAGAGGCTCAAGGGACTTCCAACCTATTTCACGTTGACCCTGCGATCCCCCCTACAAGCCCGGTTAGTCCTGATAAAGCCCTGAATACCATTTTGGCTGGAGTTGCAGGTCTAGTATTGACGATTGGTATTCTTTTCCTACAGGTTGCACTTGATAATTCTATTAAGGACACGGATGACGTTAAAAATGCTCTGGGCTTGACAGTACTCTCCTTAATTGGAAAAGAGGAGGATTCTAATTCCGTCATCACTTTAACAGACCCGCGTTCACCCGTTGCGGAAGCTTTTAGGTCTCTAAGAACCAGCGTTCAGTTTTCAGCTGTTGATAACCATTTAAAGACTATCGTAATCACTAGTCCATCTCAGGGGGAAGGCAAGACAACTGTAGCAGCCAACCTAGCCGTTGTAATGAGCCAATTAGGGGCCGAAACTATTCTAATAGATGCCGACTTGCGAAGACCAAGGCAGCACAAGCTCTTTGCATTGTCTAACAAGAAAGGCTTATCCAACCTTTTTGTTGCTATCAACAAAGAAATCCCCAAAGCAATTCTTTCTCAATTGCAGGGAACAAAACGCGCTGATCTCAAGGTTCTCGCCTCAGGGGGTATTCCACCAAATCCTTCGGAGTTAATTTCCTCAAAACGTATGATGAGCATCCTTGATGCGGCTTCTGAAAAAGCGAGTTTGGTAATTATAGATGCACCCCCAGTCTTGCCCGTAACAGATGCCATAGTGCTGGCTCAAAAGGCTGATGGTGTTATCGTTGTGATGATACCTGGAAAAACTACTTTGCCAATGGCCAAGCAAACTATTGAAAACCTACGCAGAGTAAATGCCAATATTCTTGGTGTGGTGTTTAACAACGCGGACTTAAATTCAGCTTATTTCTCGGCTTATAGAAATGGGTATCAATATCTTTACGACCAGGAAAGCTAGGTTTTTGATGACCACTTCCCAGCTAGGCATTTCTTCACAACATGAGGATACTCACCCTGAGGGGGAGGCTCAAACCGGTTTCAATATATGCCCCTTTTTGGGTATGGAAGATGATCCACAAACCAGTTTCTTGTTTACTTCTCCTGGCAATTTCTGCCATCGCCTAAAACCACCAAAAGCGGTTTCCATAGGCTATCAGGGCGCTACCTGTTTTGACAGTAAAGCCTTTGTGAAATGCCCCATTTACCAAAAGAAGTGGGACGGAACATTACCCGAAGGATTCAGACACCGAAATGGCAATAACAGCTCTCAACAACCTCTAACGCCGCCACGCTGGGTCATTTTGCTTTTGCTTCTTTCGCTAATTCTGTTGGGCATCAGCGCTTATATGTCCCTACTCTGACCAATATTAATGTCGACATCAAATGCTAACAAGCAGAATCCAGAGGCATGATTACTTTTGGGCATAGATCCCTATGAATATTGAACAGAGACCATCAGAAATTATAAGAAAGCTTTTAAGTCAAAATAAGGATCCACAGTTATTAACTGACCATGCTTGGCTTAATAGCTTGCTTGTGCGAGATTACAGTGAGCGCAACGCCAAGGCTTCCGGCGATATCGGATACTTCTTGTTGCGGGCAATGGCGGAACTCTTTAAGGACATGCTGCCTAGCACTCCTCCTAGGCGCGGAAAACGTTTGGATACCGCTTGGGGACAGTTCGGTGTGCTTGGAGCGATGTACTTTGCTGAAATTGAATTTGGCTTCCCTGCGGCGGATTCATTGCGAGATTCTTGGGGAAAAATTGATAATGTGATTTCCCTATACGTTCGACAGAAATTTGGGGAAGGTATTTCCCCTACAGAAGAAGAAAAATACTATTTGCTTAGTGATGAGAAGGAAATTACTCCAACCAGCACGTTGAGCGATTGGCACGCCAAGGGACTAGAGCGTTTCGTCAAGATGCTGTACGCCAAAGAGCGACATTTGAGTTCTACGCGCGGTGAGAGCTCCCCGGTGCTGGACGAAAGTGTTGGACGAGCTGCGAGCCGGGAGCGGACAAAGACAAGGAGGGTATTTTGGAGCCCAAATGTACTCTCACGACGGATTATGTTGGGGGCGTTGCTGGTGGTACTGGCCTACCTTGGCTGGGTAGGGGGTGCCTCGTATCTTTTGGCGAGGGAGTTGTATAACCAGGCAAGGGAGCTGAAGTCGGTTTTGGCTTTAGGGATTAATTTACAACGTGCCGATGAAATTTACGAAGCTGGAGCCACTGTGAGGGAGTTTCGCCAGACTGCTGATGCTTTGACAGAGCGTGCCAGACCTCTAATTTGGATGGCAGATCGTTTGAGTTGGCTGCCGTTTATCGGCAAAGAACTCTCATTGGTCTCTCCTGTACTATCGATGACGGAGCTCACTGCAGTCGCCACAGAGCAGCTTTACGAGGGCATCTCTCCTTTACTTGGTGTTCTGGATGAAGAAACAACCCCAACTTCGTTGGATTCGTTAACTAGTATTCTGCAAACTGCTGCGCCTGAATTTCGAGCCGCGGTTTATGCAGCTGAGATGGCAGGTGAAACGCGTGCCACCCTGGATCTGGAAGGCGTACATCCGAGTTTGAAAGCCCTGATTCTTGAAGAATTCGACCCGGCATTTGAAGTGGTGCGTGATGCCGTTCAGATGATGGCCTCTCTGCCCTCACTGCTTGGTATGGACGCACGCCCGGCGAATTATCTATTGTTGTTGCAAAATGAAGATGAGTTGCGGCCAACCGGTGGTTTCATTACCGCGGTAGGAGGTCTTGTAATTCAAGATGGGAATATCTTGTCATTCAACTTGGAAGATTCCTATGATGTAGATGATTATAATTATCTGTATCCCGCCCCGCCCTGGCAGTTAGAAGAGTACATGGCTGCTCGAATTCTGGTGCTGCGTGATGCCAACTGGCGCCCAGATTTCCCGGTAGTTGCGGCACAGGTGGAATCTTTGTATGCATACTCGCGCGCCCACACGGTGGACGGAGTGATCGCCATCAACCAGCACGCGTTATCCTTGCTGGTGGGTGCTTTGGGTTCTGTGCGCGTAGATGGTCAGCTAATTACTAGCGAGAATATTTTGATGCACATGCAGGCCGAGCGGGGGGCTGTACCCAACCCAGAAGAAAGGACACCGGAAAACCAGCAGTGGCTACAGGAGCACCGCAAGGATTTTATGCAACCGATGGCTGAGGCTATCTTAGCTCGCTTGCGGAACGGTTCGAATGTCTCTTGGGAAGAGATTATCAGTGTTCTCACCAAAGCACTGGATGAAAAACACATCCTGCTTCAGTTCGATGATGCGACGGTGGATTCTTTCCTTGCGCAGTATGGTTGGGATGGAGAGCTTCGTTATTCCAGTGGTGATTATTTGATGCTGGTGGACACGAATGTGGGGTTTACCAAGAGCAATCCGATTGTAGATACTGAAGTGACTTACCGAATAGATTTAGCTAACTTGGAAACTCCAGTAGCGGCTCTAGGGGTCACCTATCGAAATCAAAGCGAGGTAATAAGGGAGTGCGATCCAAGACCAGTGGCTCCGGGGGGAGATTTTGGGGATTACGAAGCGATGATTCATGACTGTTATTGGACTTATCTACGGGTGTACAAGCCGGATGGAGCGCGTATGATCAATTACCAGGCGCAAAGTATCCCCGGTGAGTGGATACTATCAGGCAACTCGGTTCCGGAGCGGATCGACTATTTGGACGAATTGGACGGATTCGCTGAATTCGGCACCATGGTGGTGGTGCCAACACAGCAATCTCAAACCATTGCGATGGCATTCAGCTTACCGGATGGGATGATTGAGCAAACGGAAACTGGGTATGTGTACCGGTTAACTCTTCAAAAACAGCCGGGGGTGAAACAGGTTGACTTGAACTTGGGGATCCTTCTCCCTCAAGGAGCGCAAGTGGTATCTTCCAGCCATTCTGAGCTGTCGCAGCAAGGCAATGAAGTGAGTGGGCAATTGAAGTTAAGCCGAGATACTGTCATTGAACTGACTTTTTTGCTTCCTTAGCCGTCTTCTTAATCCGGACAAAATCCGGACAAAGTTTGCACTAGTATCGGCGTACCCACCCTTTTAGGCTGTACTATTAGTTCCACAATATTCAGTACAAGGAGATGTTGTTTATGAATAAGTATCTGCGAATGGGTTCTTTTGCTTTAGCGGTGGCGCTGGTGTTTTCGCTGGCGATTACCAGCGCTGTCTTCGCTCAGGGCACTATCCCCAGTGGTGGCACTATCGATGACCCTGAGGTGACCCCGAGCCGAGAAGGCTGTGCGCGCAATGATTTTGGATCTTCCAAAGCCAATGTGTGTAACGATGATGTGAATGTGTTTGCCACGCGCGCTGTGGACTCGACGCTTGCTCCTGCTGGCTGGAGCTATGCTGGCAATTCGATGACAATTACATACGGAGACGAATTGCTTTTGCCGGAAGCCACTGTAATGTGCTGGGCTGTGCCCGCTGGCGCTCCGGTGCAGATTTATCGCCTCAATCAGTATGGTGTGTGGGAACCTGCACCAACGATTGCTGTGGATGGTGGCGTTTGTACCGTGGCTTTGTACACTGGCACCTACGCTCCCATGGCTGCTGACTAGCTGGTAGCATTGCATGAGAAGAAGGCGGGAGGTATTTTATACCTCCCGCCTTTCTTTTTACCTTATGAGCATATTGAAACAGCTTTCTAGGCAATACGGGACACCAGCTCTTATAGCGGTATTCATTATGGGGATGTACGTCTTGACGTTGGCTCCGGGT